>JAVBQW010000155.1:0-7064 GCA_031548665.1 Thermoguttaceae bacterium | reverse complement strand
TAGTACCCTGCCAAGCCTAGAATTGCTTTTAGCCACGGAAGACACGGAAGGAACACGGAAGGAGATGATGCAAGGAATTTCTCCGTGATTTTTCCGTGTCTTCCGTGGCAAAATATTGATAAAATATGCTTTGGCGTTGTAGTAGTTTTGAATCGACTCGTTTTTCGCCGATACTTTCAAAAACCATGAACCAAAGAGTTTGGCTCTTCGTGTTTCTGGTCGGACTCGTCGTGGGAGGAATTGCGTGGGCGGCCCTGCTTTCTCGAAAGCATCCGAGCGACTACGGATTCCTCCCGGCTTGTCCGTCGCATACCTATTTGGGAATTTATTGCCCGGGCTGCGGCTCCACCCGGGCGACGCATCATCTCCTGAACGGGCGTCCATTGGAGAGCTTTCGCTGCAATCCGTTGGTCCTTCCCCTGCTTCCGTTGGTCCTGTTTCTGCTCGTTCGATTCTTCGGCGAAGCGCTGACGAAGCGTTCTTGGCGACTTCCCGGCGAAGTTTGGCTCGGTTGGATTCTGTTGGTCGCCTTTTTGTTTCTTTTCGTCGTCCGGAATATTTCGTGGAGCATTTTCGACGTTTTTCGCCCCCCGTGACGCGCTGCGCGGCTAAAACGCAAGCGATCAATCGACCGTATTCGTTATTCTTCAGCTGAAATTCAATCAGGAACCTTTCGCATGTCTCTCAATTTCTATTGTTTTCGTTGCGGACATCGAGTCAGCCTTCCGGATGAATACCGAGATCGGAACATCTTTTGTCCGAACTGTGGGGAAAATATTCTCTCGCCGCCGAACGAATCCGGTCCCGGCGCCGGTTTTTCGACGCCGCAACCGGTACTGCGACGGGTCGAACCCTCGGAACCGATTCCGAGTTCGTTCACGATTTCCAGTCTTTTAGAGGACTCCTGGAACCTCGGCCTGAAATGCTGGCAGCCGTTCCTGATCTTAGGAGCGATCGTCGGCGGATTGACGTTTTTTCTTTGTATGGGAGCCTATCTTTGCTTGATCATCCCCTGCTTCACCGTCATGCCCATGGTGGTCGCCCATGATCAGGATCGAATTCGAGTCAATATGGCGGTTTCGGAGTTCGAAAACCAATTGAATACACTCAAAAGGGAACGAGATCATTTGGCCGACTCGCTCACTCTGCACGAACAAACGCTCGAACAACTCAAGGACAATTCTTCCGCAAAGGAAAAAGAGCAAAAAGACACGTTGAACAGGGAAAAGACCGAACTTTCGGCGGAAATCGAAAGAATCGAGAAAAACATGAATGATTGCAACGATTCCCTCGCCAAACATCGGCAGGAATCCATGCAAATCGCTTCGAAAGCGGGCGGCTTTTCGATAAAACTCTGGATTATTTACCTTTCGTTCATCGTCACGGCTTTTCTCATTGCGTCTCTCGTCCTGGTTTGGCTCTACGGAGGCGAAGTCGCCTATTGTCTTGCCGTCGTTCGCGGCGAGCAGCCGTCAATATCCATGCTTTTCAGCGGACTGAAATATTTTTGGAGAATTCTGGTCGTCGGAGCCAACATCACGGTAATCGCTCTCTGTGTCGACTTCATTATTTTTTTGGTAACTTTCCTTCTGCCGATTTATTATCTGCTCTCCCATGAGAACTCGACGGATCTCGAAGGATTCTTGTCCGGCTTCAGTATTGTGTTCGGCATCGTGATGATCGTCCTGTTCAACCTCATTTTGGCGATGGTGTTCAGCCTGAGCAATTTTTTCGTCGTCGACCGAAACCAAGGAGCGGTCGAAGCGATGCGGAGTTCCTTCCGATTCGTGTGGGCGAGATTCTGGCTCGTCTTCGGCTCCATTCTTTTGATTCTGGTTCTTTGCATGGGAATCGGAATGATTCCGTTGGTCGGCTTTTTCCTGGCAACTCCGGCGACGCTCTGTCTTTACACGGTTCTGTATCTGAAAATCACGGGGCAGGAACACGGGCTTTCGCTGCCCCCAACTCAAGACGCGCTTCACGGCTAAAACGCAAGCGATTGCTGAACGAGCTTACGGCGGTTTGGGCGGAATTTTCCTTTTTTGTGGAATTTTCCGAATTTTTGGTCGATAGAAAAGCATAGTTGCTGTGTCTACTCAGACCAAAAACGGAGAATCCCGTGAAATTGATTTATAGAATGTTGACTTCTCCCATCCTTTGGGGGGGGATTTTGAGCGTCGGATTTTATTGTCCGCTGCATCAGGGTTGGATCGCCGATCCGTTCATCCAACGGTATTTCGCGAGCCATCCGATCCTGTATGCGATCACGATCATGTTTTTCGTCGGTCTGGCGTCGGTCGCGATCAAGTACTTTTCGGTGCTTGTCGAGCGAGCCGCCTTGCGACAGACGCCGATTCTCGATCCCCGGTCGCCGCAGAAAGTCGACGTCCGCTACGCCGACCATTATCTTGCCCAAGTTGAACGACACGCCAAAAAATTCGGTGAGTCGATCCTTTCCCGCCGCCTGAAACTTGCCCTGCTGTTCCTGAAACGTAGCGGCTCGGCCGAAGATCTCGACACGGAGCTCCGTTATCTTTCCGAAGAGGACGCGACCAAAGCCGACGCCGCTTACGGGTTGGTCCGACTCGTTCTCTGGGCCGTTCCGATGGTCGGATTCCTCGGAACCGTCGTCGGAATTACCATGGCGCTCGGCAATCTGGACCTGAACGCAATCAACGAGTCCAGTAAAATGCTCTCCGCCGGCCTTTCGGTCGCTTTCGATACGACGGCTCTCGGCATCGCCTTGGACCTTCTTCTTTATTTCCTGCAGTTCCTTGTTTACCGGGAAGAGAGTAATCTTCTCTGGGAAGTCGACCGGTTGACCGACAACGAACTGCGCGGTCGTTTCGAGATGGAACTCGGTTCGCAGGACAACGGCCAAGTCGTCGCGGTCCGCCGAATGCTCGAATCGGTCGTCGCCTCGCTGGAACAGTTGATGAACAAACAGTCGTTGATCTGGGAGCAAACGCTCACGGCGGCCAACCAGCGGTTCAGCCAGATGACCGAACAGAATGCGGAAGTCCTCAAAAAATCCTTGGTCGCCGCCCTCGGTGAAAACGTTTCGCTCCACGCCCAGACGCTCGTTCAAGCCGAAGCCCGATTCCTGGAACACGCCCAGGAAACAACTCGGAGATTTAGTGAAACGCTCCGTCAAAACGCCGTGTCGATCGCCTCGTTGCAGGACGGAACTGTCAAACAGACCGAAGCGATTCGCAACATGCTCGGAACCGGCAGCCAATTGGTCAAATTGGAGGAAAACCTGCACCAAAACCTCGTCGCACTCGCCCAGGTCGGCAACTTCGAAGAAACCGTCAACAGCTTGGCCGCCGCGATTCATCTGCTGAACGCCCGAAGGGCGGCGTGAGAAAGAAACATCTTATTCAATGTTGTAACTTCGTCATCCCCGCGAAGGCGGGGACCTAGACGGAAGACGTTATTGATCGTTTGCATTCGTCAAAAACGTGTGCAAGAACCTATTAAAATCTGCTCTCTAGGTCCCCGCCTTCGCGGGGATGACGGTAGGTTTCAGTTTAATCAAAACATTTCCTCTCGTTGTCCCGTAAAAAGATTTCACGCCGCTCTCGCGAGAGCGCAACCGGTTTTTCTCTTTTTCCGTTTCTCGCCGTGCTGCTCTGCACGATGGGGGCGCTGATCATGCTTCTTGTCCTGATCGCCCGAAACGTGCAGGAACAGAACACGGTCCTCGCCGCCGTCGTGGAACAACCCGTCGAAACGGAAACGGAAAAAGAAACGGAGCCCCTACCGACTCCCGAACAGGTCGAAGAGTTGTTTCAGACCCTGAAAACCGAGACCGAAGACGTCGATTGGATGGCCGAGGAACTCACGAAGTCGAAAAAACTCGCGGAAGACAAGTTGACCGATGAACGGGCCAAGCTCGCCGCCGTCGAAAAGGAAACGCAGAAAATCCGGGACGAATTGGTCCGACTCGAAACGATCGTCAAGGAACTCGACGCGAACACCTCGGCGACGCCGCAGCAACGGGACGACTTGAAACAACTTCTCGACCAGAAAAAAGCGTTGCGGGCTCAGGCGGAGACGGAACTCGAAAAACTTCAGGACGAAGCGAAACGGAACTCGAAATCCTATGCGATCATTCCGTATCGGGGAACCGGCGGAACCTATCGGCGGCCGATTTACATCGAATGTTCGAAGGACAAAATGATCATTCAACCGGAAGGCGTCGTCCTTTACGGAATCGATTTTGAGGCTCCGGAACGGGCGGACAATCCCGTCGACGCCGCGCTGCGGGTTGTCCGACAATACTATCAGGAAACGGGCCAACTTCCCAAGGGCACGGAACCCTATCCGTTGCTGATCGTCCGACCGTCCGGCGTCGACGTTTACGGAGCCGCCCGGGCCTCGATGGGAAGTTGGGTCAACGAATACGGTTACGAACTGGTCGACGAAGATTGGAACGTCGAATATCCGCCGCCGAGCCAGGAACTCAAGGAACGGATCGAGAAACAACTCGAAGTTGCAAGGGACCGAATCGCCGCTTACCTCGCCGTGATGGAGATGCAGCGTAAAACGGCTGAACGAACGCAAAAGTTCCGTGTCGATTCGAAAGGTCTCGTCCAACGAATCGAACCGCCCGGCGGTTTTTCCTCAACACCGGGAATTCCGGGCCGCCGAGCCCGAACGTTTTCGGCCGACGGCGGATCGCCCGACGGAGTTGCGAGCGGTCCAACGAACGGAGCGCCGGGTACGATGCCGAATGGTGTTCCGAACGGCGTGCCTTCCGGCGGCGAACCGTTCGTCGTCCATGATCGAGAAAGAAACGGAATCCTCACGCCGGGCAGGCCGTCGCCTTCCGAATCGATCCTCTCGTTGGAACGAAACGCCCAGACCGCCCCGCCGTATGCTTCGCAACCGTCCTATACGACGGCCGGGGCTCAGAAAAAAGAAGACGACCTGATCTCGCTTGATGTTCCTGATCCGTCGAAGCAAGAAAAACCGATGCTTTATCCGGCCGGTACCGAACCACAGGCTCAGCAAGCGGGAACGGACGCAACGGGACAATTTTCGAAGCCGTCGACATCGACCGGTTCGACAGCCGGACAACCGGGCAAACCCGGGAGCCAGCCGGGGGGGCAACCGGGAGGTCAGCCGGGCCAACCGCCGCTTGGAATGAAGAGTTCGCCGAACGATACCCGAGGCGAAAATTGGGCTCTAAGAGGAGCCAAACGGAACGCGATCGGTGTGACGCGGAATATCAAGATTCAAATCGAAGCGGAACGATTTGTCCTCGTCCAGCAGCCGGGCCTGATGTTCGCCCAAGTGATTCCGATCGGCAACTCGGTTGCCCTTGCGACCGATAGCATGGTCGAAACGATCAACGAATTTACCGAATCGTGGGGAATCGCCGGCGAAAACATGTATTGGAAGCCGACGCTCAAGGTCAAAGTCCAGCCCGGCGGCGAAGAAAACTTCAACGACTTCAAACTCCTGCTCCGCGGCAGCGGAATGGTCGTCGAGGAGGAGATAGGAGTTAGGAGATAGGAGTTTTGTGAAATTGGTAATATTTTCGTCATCCCCGCGCAGGCGGGGACCTAGAGAACAGATTTCAATAGGTTCTTGCACACGTTATTGACGGATGCAAACGGTCGACAACGCCTTCCGTCTAGGTCCCCGCCTTCGCGGGGATGACGGAAGAGGTCGCAACATTTTTCAGTAAAGCCTGTCTCCCATGCGTAAACGCAACACTGGAACGGACATCATGGGCGGTCAGGACTCGTTCCTGGACATCGTGACGAACGTCGTCGGGATTTTGATCATCCTGGTGATGATTGCCGGCGTCAAGGCGCAGAACGCTCCATCGCCGCAGGAAACGACGTCGACCGCCGCGGCGGAAACCGCCGCCGTTACTGCCGAAACCGCTACGACCGCCGAAACCTTGGCGAAACTTGACGAAGGATACAAAACTCTCCTCGAGAAAGCCGGCGCCGCCGCGACGACCCGGTCGAAAGTCGAAGAACTCGGCGAACAGACGGCGACGATTCAAGAACAGATTCAAGCCCAGTCGGAACAGTACGCCCAACTTTTCGACTTGATGACTTCGGTCTTGGCCGGGATCGATCTCGAAGCGGAGAAAAAGGACCAGACCTTGAAAGAAGCGTTGGAGCTGAAACGGCAACTTTTGGAACAGGATGCGAAGCTCGAACAGCTCGACAAGACGAAAAACTGGATGCTCGCCCACCGACCGCAGGCGACGGTCCTCGAAAACATGCCGACGCCGATCAGCCGAACGGTCGACGACAAGGAAATCCAATTCCGACTCAAGGGCGGTCGAATCGCTTACGTTCCTTTTACAGAGCTCTTTGACAAACTGAAGGCGGAGGTTTCGGAAAACAAAAATCGACTGTTCAAGCAGAAATCGAGCTCCGGGATTGTCGGACCGCTCGACGGATTCAATCTGCAATACATGCTTGTGATGTACGACGTTGCGATGCACGACGCCTACGGAACCGGAATCGGCACGCGGCTCGAACTGGATTACGCCGAACTGATTCCACTGAACGAGCAGATTGGCGAACCGCTTCGTGAAGCGATCGCGTCGCCGAATTCGGAATTCGTGAACTGCGTCAAACGGTATCGACAAGATATTTATACGATTACGGTCTGGGTCTATCCGGATTCGTTCGAAGAATATCGGGAACTGAAAAAATTCCTCTATGCCAAGGGATATCAAGTCGCGGCGAGGCCGTTGGAATTTGAGCAGCCGATTTCCGGGTCGCCTCGGGGAACCAAATCGGCCGCCCAGTAAGGCTTCCGCTCGAAAGTTTCATACCCAAGAGCCGGGGGTGTAGGCGGCCAGAGAAACAACACGGCGCCGTAGCCCCCGGATGGCTGCTGTTCCGAACAGAATAAAACCTTGGGTATGTTTTTTTCGAGCGACAGCCTAATACGACAGCGCAATGGATTTTCTCCGAAAGGAACACGAAACACACGAAAAAACGAACGACACGAAAATTTGAAAACGAACTTTTTTCATGCGATTGAACCCTTTTCCCTCGTCGAAATGTTCGTGTTTTTCGTCTTTTCGT
>JAVBQW010000101.1:0-12143 GCA_031548665.1 Thermoguttaceae bacterium | reverse complement strand
TTTTGCCACGGAAGACACGGAAAAATCACGGAGAAATTCCTTGCATCATCTCCTTCCGTGTTCCTTCCGTGTCTTCCGTGGCTAAAAGCAATTTTAGGCTTGGCAAGGTACTAGTACAACGTTAGCGAAATGGCGTTCGTGTAAAAGGTCGGGTTCGTGGTATTAATACCAGCCGGAATGGAAGCGTACTCGCCGCAATGACGGTTCCGCCGTCAATCCGGCGGAGTACCGCCTCCTTTCCGGCTGTTGTTTGACGAATATTATTTCGTTAACTTTATACTAGCACGTGTTTTCCGTGACCGGAGCCCGACGCGTCGTGCTCCGGTCGGTCTCTTCCTATCTCGAAAGCCTTATGCCTGTCTTTGATTTTCTGCTGGAAAACCAACCGCTGTATCCGCTACGTTTTGCTCCGATTTACAAAGATTATCTTTGGGGGGGCGAGCGGCTGCGGACACGGTTCGGCCGCACGCTGCCGAAGGAGCGCATCGCGGAATCCTGGGAAATCGCGGATCATCCGCACGGTGAAAGCGTGATTTTGAACGGCCCGCTACGAAATCGGACCTTGAATGAGCTTTTTCACACCCGGCGTTTCGATCTCCTTGGACAGAACGTTGCGCTTCGTCGGAGCATCAAACGTTTTCCGCTTATCTTGAAATATTTGGACGCTCGGCTTCCGCTTTCGGTCCAAGTTCATCCGAACGACGATCTTGCGGCGGAGTTAGGTTTTTCCGACAGCGGCAAAACAGAGGCCTGGATCGTCGTCGACGCCGTTCCGGGCAGCAAGCTTTGGCTTGGAACGAATCGGGACTATTCGGAAGCCGATTTGGAAAACGCCGTGCGCGAGGGCTGGCTGGAACAATGCCTGCATCCGATCGACGCCAAGGTCGGCGACTGCTTTTTTCTTCCTCCCGGAACCCTGCACGCTCTTGGAGCGGGAATCATGGTCGCGGAAGTTCAGACGAACAGCGATTTGACCTTCCGCCTATTCGACTGGAATCGCCTCGACGTCGACGGTCGGCCGCGTGAATTAAAAATCGCCGAGGCGCTGCGTTCGCTGCTCCTTCCGTGCGGTCCTGTCTCGCCACAACGTTCTTTTTTGACGGAATCCCCCAATTGCGAGCGTCTGTTGATTTGCGACCGTTTCGTCTTGAATCGCTGGACGGTTCGTGAGCCTTTCGTCTGGAAAAATGACGGTCGCGCCCATCTTTGGACCGTTTTGTCGGGAACGACGACCGCGATTTTCAACGCCGGTCGACGAATCGCTCCCAGAAGCCTGTCCGGTCGCGAAGGCGATCCGGATGCGATCGAAGAGCTACGGGAAGGAGATTCGATTCTCGTTCCCGCGATGTGTCCGAACCTTCGCTGGACCATCGAAAACAAGAAACACGTCGTTCTTCTCGACGCCGCGGTAACATAGGAGCCGTATCAAAATAAGTTGAACAATTGTACAATATCGACCCGCGTTTCAACCCCCGAGTTACGGCGGGATACCGCCTCCACTCGGGGCTCTTTGAACAGGTTATTTTGATACAGTTCCATAGTCGGCGCCGATTCCGGACCACTCACAAAAATAAAAGACGTCCCGAAAATGATTCATCGATTTTCGGGACGTCTTTTATTTTCAGCTGCGCGACAAAACGCAGACGGGCGCCTTATTTCTTGCCCGAAGCGGCCTTCGCGCCCTTGGCTGCCGGAGCAGCTGCGGCAGCACCTTCTTCTTCGCCCTTCTTCTTTTTCTTCTTTTTGACGACGACTTTATAAACACGGACCTTCGGCAAGTTGAATGGTCCGTCTTCTTCGGTCCAACGATCCTGCTGGACCAGTTTTTCGAGCCGTTCGGCTCGCGTCAAGACATTTCGGGCACGGACAATCCCTTTACGGGTCCGCAAACTTTTATCGACGGTCATTGTGAAATATTCCCTTGATAGTCGTGTTTGTATGCAAAGAGGAATTCGTTAAAGTATAGCAGTCGGCGACGGACCGAAAAGGGGGGCAATCCCGAAAGATCCCGTTCAGCGGGGCGAATCAATCGGCAAACGGATCGACGGCCTTTTTGTTTTCGAACAAGATGATTCCGTTCTGTTTCAGGATTTCCTTTTGAATCGGTTTCACGTCGACGGAACGAAGCTCCTTACCCTGTTTGATCGATTCGAAGGCCGCGATTCCCGTCGCTTGGCCCAAGGCCATGAAGGTCGGTTCCACGCGAACCATCTGGTATCCGACGTGCGTGGTGGAGCAGGCAACCGGTACGAGCAAGCCGTCAACCCGTTTGGGAACCAGCACGCCATACGGAATCTGCGTTGCCGGATGCGTGATGAAAAAATATCCTTCACGAACGCCAGGATGCTCCGGATCGTATTTCGTGACGCCGTGGCTGTCGATCGGAAACTCGGCGACCGCGATACCGTCCGGATGTCGCCGCGCAAAGCCCGTCACCGGATCAGCGTCGGCGTCTTTCTCCGTGAAATTATATTCGCCCCAAATTCGTCGCCCCTGCCGAACGTAAAGATGATGGGGGCGGTGATTGTTGTCGACAAACTCGTCCGTTGGATAGCCGAGTTCCTTCATCGTTTTTTGAATCGATTCCGGAACCTCGGGATCGTTTTGAAGGAACCAGAGCAATCCTTCGTTGTGCTCCCAATTCCGTTTGAAAAACGCGGCCCGTTGTTCCGGCGACCATTCCGGCCAGCCCCAATTTTCTTCGGCAAGGTCCAACGACTCGCTCGGAACACCGGTCTTCGGATTCGGATGGTTGCTGTTGATCTCGAACTTGCCGCAGGGCATCGGCATCAACTGGATCGCGTCCCAAATCGATTTGACGTTTCCCGTCTTGAAATCGGCCAGCGAATGCTTGTAATCGTCCCGATTGTACGACGCCGGCTTCTCGATCGGTACCGAGCGTTCCTTGTCCTTCGTAACCTGAATTCGAAAACAGAAGGCCTGGATGCCGTCGTCCGCAGCGCCGGTCGAACCGGGCAGCAGCTCCCGCTCGCCGAACTTGACGTAAACTTTTCCGGCGAATTTTTCGTCGAAGGTTTCTCGACTTTCCCGACCGACTCGGTACGGAACTCCGGCAAGCGCCGCGAGGTCGCCTTCATAGGTCGCGTCGACGAAAACCTTGGCACGGAATTCCGTTTTTTTGCCGGGGTTCGCGAGATCTTCAGCCGTGATTGCAACGAGTTTGACCGAATCACCGAAATCCTTCGGAGCGGCTCCGTCGATTCGCTTGCCGCGTTCGGCCGGTTGTTCGACGCCGGGAGCGCCGGAATCAGGAACGCCGGAGTACCGGCTAAATGTTGTTGCGGAGACGACCCGGTGCTTTTCGATCAGTCGAATTCGTTTCTCGGCGGCCAACATGTCGCGGAATACTTTTTCGGCGATTTTCGCTTCGACGTTGTATCCCTTGTTCGAAACGGCGTATTCCTTCGACTTTTCGCCGTAGGTCGAGATGTAGTGATCCCGGATCCGTTGCAGATATTCTTCAAAAATTCCGCGAATCGCTTCTCGGGTGATGATATCGGCGTTCGTCAGACCGCCGGCGATGATTCCGCCGACGTGAGCCGTTTCTTCTATCACGATGACGTCCAGACCGCAACGAGCCGCGGAGACCGCCGTTGCGACTCCGGCCGGAGTTGCGGCGACGACCACAACATCCACGGTTTCCGCGAGCAGCGAAAGGGGACAAAGCAGCGCAAAGACGACGAAAAAGAATTTTTTCATGGTGTTAGCCGCGTCGCCTGCGACGCGCTGAGGGGGAGATGGGATGATCGCGTCGCGGGCGACGCGGCTAAGAACGTCCGAATTCGTTCGTCCAATTCTTCAGCCGATCGGCCAATTCGTCGGTTAACAGGGATTCGTCAAGTCTCCAGACCCAATTGCCTTCGGCGTGTCCTGGAAAGTTCATACGAGCTTCCGTCGGCAGTCCGAGCAGGTCCTGCATTGGAAAAACCGCGACGTTGCCCGGCGAACTCATTACTTTGCGGATAATCGCCCACAGCGTCGTTTCTCGTTCGAGCGGTCGGCCTTCGGGAACGAAGGGTCGCAACAGGTCGAGAATGAACGGCAGATTCCAATACGGTTCGTCTTTTTTTCGGTCTTCGAGCAGTTCGTCGAACCAGGCGGCAAGCGTGTCGGTGTCGTGGGTTCCGGTACAGACGACGGAGTTCCGTTTCCATTCGACGGTCGGATCGTCGCTGCGCCGGAAGTCGAAGCTGAATTGGATGACGTTCATTCCGGGAAAGCCGAACTTGTCACGCAGATCGTGAACGCCCTGTTTCATGACGCCGAGGTCTTCCGCGATGAACTGCGCTCCGGGAATCTGGCGGAGCAACGTGTCGAAAAATTCATCGGCGGGACCCGGCACCCAAAATCCGAGGTCGTTCGGATCCGGTTGCGGCGACATGCTGAAAAAATTGTAGAAGCCGATGAAATGGTCGAGCCGAATCGCGTCGAAACGTCGAAGAGACGTTCGAAGCCGCTCAATCCACCAAGCGTAGTTCTCCTCCCGATGAACGCTCCAGTCGTACAGCGGCGAGTTCCAACGTTGGCCTTCCGGATTGAAACTGTCGCCGGGAACACCCGCGATTCGGACCATGCTGCCGTTCTCGTCGAGTTGGAACAGTTGGCGTTCCGACCAGGTATCGACGCTGCATTTCGAAACGTAGATCGGTACGTCGCCGATCAGACCGATCCCGCGTTCCCGGCAGTAATTATGCAACTCGGTCCATTGAACGTCGAACAAAAGCTGCAGAAAAGTCTGGAAGGCGACCTGTTCCTGAAGTTCGGTGTAGGCGGCGTGGAGGGCGTCCAAATCGGCACGGCGAAGCCCTTCGTCCGGCCATTGCACCCAATCGAAGGTTCCGAATTTCTCGCTCAAGGCGCAGAACATCGCGTGGGAACCGACCCAGGGATTGGCGTCGACGAAAGGAGCGAAAGCGGCATGATATTTCGAGTGATCCGTTTGCCGAAATCGGTCGAACGCTTTGTGAAGCCGAGGCATTCGAAAGTCTCGGGCCGCTCGGTACGCGGTTCGATTGACCGGACTTTCCGGCAGTTCAACGAGATCCTCCGGATCGAGGAGCCGTTCGTTGACGAGGTCCTCCAAGTCGATATAAATCGGATCGGCCGCGAAGGTCGAAATACTGGCGTAGGGCGAAAAGCAGTCATCGATCGGATTCGGCGGCAGCATTTGCCAGGCTTTTTGCCCGGCACGCTGCAGGAAGTCGACAAACCGTCGGGCTCCGGCTCCGAGATCCCCGCAACAGGGGGCTCCCGGAAGAGAAGAAAGAGGCAGGAGAACGCCGCTGAATCGTTGCTGGAGATCCATGAATACTCGAAAAAACCGTTTAAGTCGCCAAAATCCTTTCCCGACAACATTGTCCGAAAACGGTCCGAGACTGTCAAGAGGCTCCCCGTCGACGTCCCTATTTAGCCGGTACTCCGGCGTCCTCCGTCAACACCGAGACCTCAGGTCCCGGCTCTGTGTTCGAGTTTTTCGATCTCTCGTTAATTGTTCCCCGTGGCGGCGTTTTGGCGGATCACGCGATTTTGGGCGAATTGTTGGATATTGACCATCATTTCGGACTCCGTTCGTGCTTTCGGTTCCAGCGTCCAGGGCAGGCGGACCGTGAACGTGCTGCCGCTGCCGAGTTGGCTCTCGATCGAGATTTCGCCTTCCAGCATCTTGCAGATTTCCTTGACGATCGACAGTCCGAGACCGCTGCCGGAATGCTCGCGTTTCATCGTATCACCTTCCGGTGAAGCGCTCTTTCCCTGTCGAAACTTCTCGAAGATGATCTGTTGATCCTCTTCGGAGATTCCAACTCCGGTGTCGACGACTTTCATTTCGAGCATATCCCGGTTTTTCGGTGTCTTGGGCGATGCGCCGCCGACCGGAGCGGGAACCGCCGGCGCCGGAACCGGAACGGCCGGAATCCGATGAACGAGCAACTTGATGCGACCGCCCTCCGGCGTGAATTTGATCGCGTTCGACAGCAGATTGTTGATGATCTGTTGGATTCGCGACTCGTCTTGTTTCATCGGCGGAAGGTTTTCCTCGATGATCGCGTGCAGATCGATGTTTTTGCGGTCGACCAGGGGTTTCGCCATGTCACACTGGGCGGCAACCGTCGTTGCGATGTTGAATTGCGTTGTCTGGACGCCCATTCGGCCCGCTTCCATCTTCGCCATGTCGAGAATGTCGTTGATCATCGACAACAGCGAACGGCCCGACTTGCTGATGTTGTCGACGTACCGTTTCTGCTTGTCGTTAAGCGTCGAAATCGAGCCAAGCACGTCGCTGAATCCGAGGATGCTGTTCAACGGCGTTCGGAGTTCGTGAGACATCGTCGCCATGAAATCGCTTTTCACGCGGTTCGTTTCGTAAAGCTGGATCGTTAAATGGGCCAATTCGTCGACTTTGCTCTTCATGTCGTTGTTTGCTTTGCGCAACTGGTCCTGCGTGTTGATCAGGTGTCGCAACATTCGATTGAACGCTTCGCCGAGAACTTCGAATTCGTCTCCGGTATGAATTTCCGCCCGTTTGGAGAGTTCGCCCCGACTGATCGACTCCGCGACGTCGCGCAGATTGTGCAACGGTCGGATCACGATCCAACGAACGACGAGCAGTACCGTGACGATCGCCAGGAACACGGAGATGATCGCGATACCAAACATGTACGCCCAAGCTTTTTCGAGAAGTTTTTTCGTCGAATTCTGCGGAATGACGACATGTTGGACGCCCATCAACTCACCCTGTAGTTCCGGGTGACATGAGGCACAGAGGGTGTTGCGGTCCATCCGTACCTCTTCGAAGTATTCGTAGGCTCCCGAATCCGGATCGTAGAACTCTTTATAGTGGTCCGATCCTTTGACCGGGTGATAGTTCTCCATGAATTCCGGTTTGAATTGCTCCAACACCTCGGCGTAACGATGTCGGGTTTCCTCGTCCTTCGCCGCTTGAACATGGTCGTAGTCGATCGCCGTGGAATCCACCGGTTTGGCCGGATATGGGATAAACTCCCATTGGACATCACGATTCCGGATACGTTTCGAGACCGATTCCATCAACTGGCGAAATTCTTCCTTGCTCCGATCCGGCGACGGAAGGGCCGGAATCGGTTCGTTCGTCGGACTGGCCGCCGAATCCGATGCCGATTGAACGCCGAACACCTCCCAATGTTTTTCCAGCAGATACTGTGAGGCCCAGAGGTTGCCCATCTCGGGATTTCGTTGTTTGATCTGCTCCGACGTGACCCAACGATAGAGCAGGGAGCTCGTCAAAAAGACCAACGACAGCGCGATCCCGAAAAAAAGCATACACTTCATTTCGAGGCTCGACTCGATCAGGGCGCGATTCAACGAACGAGACACGGGAGGAAGGGTGGAGGGTGTAGGGTGTAGGGTGTAGGGTGTAGGGTGTAGGGTGGAGGGTGGAGGGTGGAGGATCGCTTGCGTCTTACCCTACACCCTACACCCTACACTTTACACCTTACACATATTTCTGGAGCAAATCGAGCATTTTGCGGTCGAGTTTGTGTCCGTGGAAGTCTTCGTAGGCGACGTCTTCCCGTTCGCTGTCGAGGATGCCGAAGGAACCGCGGAAATTCCACATCGCATAGCCCCAACCGGCTTCCTTCCAGTTCGCCAACATGTCTTCCATCCAACGGAGAACGATGTCGTGCGGCGTGAACTTGAAGGAACCGAACTCGCCGACCATGACGCCGATTCCGAGTTGTTGCGCTTCCTTCCACGGTTCGATCATCGTTTTCTTCAACCAGTTTCGGTCCTTGACGTCGCCGCCGGTCAGAGCGGAACCATCGTAATGGAATTTCGAGGATTCCTGATTCCATGCGGGCGTCAGCTGGACTTTCGCCTCTCCCTTGTTGCCGATGAGGGAAATTTCCTTGAGCGTCAACCAGTCGCCGCCTTCGGCTCGGACTGCAACCTGTTTCGTGCCGGCGGGGATCTCCGCCTCGTATTTTCTGTCGTAAATGTTCTGGTAGACGTTCCATTCTTTTCGAAACACGGATTCCTTCCATTCTCCTTCGCCGGGCCCCGGTTTGAAGTCGTGTTTGAACACGACCTTGCCGTCCGCTTCGACAATCAGGCTCGTGTTGTTCGAAACGGTTCCGACAAGCAGTTGGAATTTCGTCGCCGTGGGAAAAAGTCCGTCGATCCGCATCGGCTGTTTGAACTCGTCCTTAATTCCGCCTTTGCCCGGATGGCAGAACAAGCCGTTTCCCCCGACGATCGGCCAAGACGGATCCGGATAGTCCTTGCTGTTGACCCAACTCGCTTTGTAATGGGAAATCTCACCGGGAGCGTAACCCCGCGTCGCTTGGGCAACTTTTTGGTCGGCCAGACCGAGAAACGGCTTGGTGCCCCATTCGTATCCGTCGCAGACAATCAGCCGGTTGGAATCTTCCGCTCGAATCGCTTTGATGATGATTCTGTGCGTTTCGAGGCATTGCTCCATGAAGTCCTCGACGCGGCCCGGTTCGTTGAAAAGATTGAAACTGACGCGACTGTTGGGAATCCCCTTATATCGTTTGGCAAAGGTCGCCCAATGCAGGGCGCAGACTTCCCGGGCTTCCGGATCGGTCCAAACGCTTTTCGCTTCCGGCGGCTGCGCGACGGTATAGCCCGGCGCACGATGGAAGTTCATGTTGACGTGAATTCCGTATTTTTCGCCGAACTCGACCGCTTGATCGATCTCGACGAGAACTTTTTCGTTGAACTTGCGCCAATCCTTGTCGACGATCCACATTCTGTAGTCCATCGGAAGTCGGACGAAGTTGAAACCGAGATCGCGAATCCAACGGAAGTCGTCCTCGACGAACGGCTGATTTCGACCGTTGAACTTTTCGAGGAGATTGAACCCTCGCCAACGCGGCAACTTGTCGCAA
Source organism: Thermoguttaceae bacterium (assembly GCA_031548665.1). Taxonomy (GTDB): domain Bacteria; phylum Planctomycetota; class Planctomycetia; order Pirellulales; family Thermoguttaceae; genus WRKP01. The sequence goes on along the minus strand of JAVBQW010000101.1, from coordinate 3,237 downwards.
GTCGCCTCGGGAAAAGTTTTTTCGGCGGCCTCCGCGAAGAGCGGAAAGGAAAGTCCGGCGGCCAGGCCCCATTTCAAAACGTCGCGTCGTTGCATGGTGTCGAGGAGTTGGATGACGAAGGAATGGCGACGAACCGACGGAAGAAATAACGTCGCCGTGTACTCATAATCTATGGTTTTTTCGTGTGAAATGCAATCCTACCCCCAAATGATCGGAAACCGCGACCGGTTTCGCCCCTCCCAGCTGTCGACGAAAAGCCCGAATGGCGAAAACCAAACGGAATAACAGTTTTTCCTTGCTTTATTCCCTTTTTGAACTATACTTCGACGGGTTGGATTATTTTTGATTTTTCGTCATTTTTCAGGTTTCTCGGGGTTTGACGGCGACATCTTTTACTGTTCAATTTTCCTACCATGAGTATCGGTCGACAATTGGTTTTCGGCATTGTTTCCCTTTCCTTCCTGACGGTCGTCGTCTTGACGGCGATCTTGACGTATAACGCCAATCGAATGGCGGAAACATCCGAAGAGCAAATCCAGGCGATGCTCGACGGCCAAAAAACGGAAGGCGATCAACTTCTCAAAAAAATCGGCGACGATTTTTCCAAACTCAGCAACTCCATGGGAGACCTGACGTCGCAGTTGGGACGCGAGACCGCGCTGCTCAAAGGAGAATCGGTCGGCAACCAGATCAACGCGGTCTTCGAAATGGCGACCTCCGCCAGCCAGACGCTGGGCCGAACTCTCGAAGGATACAAGGCCGACTGCACAAAACGGAACATTGTCCCGGATCGCGACTTCCTCGACGCCCTCTTGCAGGATATTCTCGCCAAAAATATCAGATTTCAGGCGGTGTGGTGCGCGTTCGCTCCCGACGAGTTCGACGGCAAGGACGAGCAGTTCAAAGGAAGCGAAAAATGGGGCGTCAGCGGACAATACGCTCCGTGGTTCCATCGGGATCCAAGCGGTGAAATCACCAGGGATTACTGCAGCGATTTGGAGGACGACTACTTTCAGCAACCGTATACGACGGGCAAAGAGTATATCGACGGTCCGAACGACGACGACGGTTGGTACATCATCGGTCTCTGTACGCCGATCAAAATCGGCGAAAAAAGCATCGGCGTGGTCGGAATCGACATGCGATTGAAAACACTTTCCGACATGCTGGAAGGCCTTGATCTTTTCGAAACCGGATACGCGATGTTCGTCAGCCCCAAAGGAATCATCGCCGCGGACAGCCAGTCGAAAGTCGAAGACGAAATCGACAGGAAAACCAATCGGGAACCGCTTCAAATGGAATTGGTCGATTTCGCCCAAGTGATCGACCAAAGACTGTTCGACGCCGTGTTGGCGGAGAAAAAACGATTTCTGGATGAAGTCGCCGGCGGTAAGGACAAATCCAAAGAAGAAGGGGCCATCGAAGAATACAATGGAGCCCGGAAAACGGAAAAAATGTTCCCGCAATTTCGGGAACGAATTTTCGGAAAAGCCGAAGGCGTCGATACCCGCCTACTCCAGCCGGTGCTCGACAAAATCAGGAAAGGTGAGCCCGCGAACTATTTCGACGAAACCGATGCAAAGCGACTCTTTCCGATCGGCGGTCGTGAGACGCTGAAAATCCATGTTCCCATTCAAATCGGCCATGCGCCGATTCCGTGGACGATGCTCGTCGTCGTCGAAAAAGACAAAGTCATGGAAGCAAGCGTCGCAGCCACAAAACAAACCGCCAAGTCGATGACGTCCCTGACCTCCGATTTCAACGCCATGCAGACGAAAACGGACGAGGACGGCGAAATCGTGGTCGGGTCGCTGCATACCGCGATGAAGAACAGCATGATCTCCGCCAGCGTGATCGGATTCGTCGTTTTGACGATCGCCGTGGTCCTCGGTCTGTTTCTCGCAACGCTTGTCAATCGGGCCGTTACCGCTCGGGACTTCTGGTATCGGCAGGTTCTCGATACGTCTCCGACGCCGATTTCCGTGGTCGATCCCAACATGAACGTAACCTTTGTCAACGGAGCGGCGGAAAAACTCCTGAAACAGGAACGCAAGACGCTGGAAAAACGTCCTTGGGCCGACGTCTGGAAAACGGCGGTCGGCGTCGATCGAACGTCGTTGTTCAACCTCCAGAAAAACAATAAAAAGGAGACGTTGGAAGAGTTTGCCGGAACGAGATGGGACGTGTTCTGTGATCGGATCAACGACGTTCGTGGAAACTTTACCGGAATGGTCGAAATCTGCGAGGACGTCACGGCAAGGGAAAACGTGATGCGTATCGCGGCTGAAGTTGAGGAACTCGTCGATAAAACGGCCAGTGAGGTAACGAGCATCGCTGAAGACGCTGCCGTGTTGTCCCGGGGAGCTCAAGAACAAGCGTCCCATCTTCAGGACATTATTTCGAGTATGTCCGAAATGAACGCGCAGACGACGCAAAACGTCCAAAACGCCGGTTCGGCGAACGACTTGACCCGGGAAGCCGCCCGAGCAGCCTCCGACGGACAGGAACGGATGAAAAGAATGGTCGCCTCAATGAACCAAATCAGTGAAACGGCGAAGAGTACCAAAGAAGTGATCAAGACGATCGAAGGAATCGCTTTCCAAACGAACCTGTTGGCTCTGAATGCCGCCGTCGAAGCCGCCCGGGCCGGAACGCATGGAAAAGGATTTGCCGTCGTCGCCGAGGAAGTTCGGAACCTTGCCGCTCGCAGCGCCAAGGCGGCCCAACAAACCGCCGAACTCTTGGAAAGCAGCAACCGGCAAATTCTCGACGGCGTCGGAATCGCCGACCAGACGGCGGACGCCCTGAATCGGATCGCCGAACGGGTCGGTCAATCGACGAATCTCGTCGCGTCGATTGCCGAAGCATCGAAGGAGCAGGCCGCCGGCGTCGAAAACGTCAACCGAGGGATCGAGCAGATCAATCAGGTGACGCAGCAGAACGCCGCGACGGCCGAGGAAACCGACGCCGCGACCACGCAACTCAAAAGCAGCGTCTCACAACTCGCCAAATTGATGAGCGAAATGTCGCAAAAGAAATAATGGCTGACTTTATCCGATTTCGGTTGATGTCCGTCATCCCCGCGAAGGCGGGGACCTAGTACACGATTTCTCAAATGCAATTCATTATTGCCGTTTTCTTTGGTGTGTTTTCTCACACGGAGGCACAAAGGCACGGAGAAGAGGAGAATGAGAGTTTCCTCCTCCGTGGCTCTGTGCCTCCGTGTGAAAAATAATG
>JAVBQW010000202.1:0-17209 GCA_031548665.1 Thermoguttaceae bacterium | reverse complement strand
ACGTTACGCGGTCTTCAAACGGCGGCGTTTTATACGTCCAGTATTACCAAAGTCCTTTATCCACAGGCCGAAGCCTGTTCCGGCAAGTCAAATGTTCCTCCCACAATAAAAACTTGACTCAATGTGTCAAGTTCAGAGTTGTAAGTGCACTAATAATCTTCATTAAAAAAGAGCTCAAAAGAGCCGGGGATGGAGTCGGTACTCCGGCGCAATCCCCGGACGGTCCGAAACAGACACCATTTTTTAATAGGCTTGTTCGGTAACTAGATTTTGAGTTCGTGATTGAGTATGGCGCAGATCAGGTTCATTCTCAGGAGATGCCTTTTTCGTCGATTACGATACCTTTCGCCCATGATTTTGAACGTTTTGATCCTCGCGTTGATGTTTTCGATGACGATTCGCTCCGTCGGCAACGCGTGATTGAACGACTTTTGCTCCGCCGTCAACGGATGGTTTTTGCTCGCCTTGTGCGGAATCCGACTGTTCGAGTGCAACTTCAGCAACCCTGATAACCGCTGTCCGCTAGTAACAAAATCCCAAAAACAATCGCCAAAATCGTTAAAATTCTCTTCTTTTCTCTCTTCTCTCAAACTCATTGCGCCAAGGAGATGTTATGCCATCACCATCCGTTTCGTTGAAAAATCGGGATATTTTTCGTAACAAGGTCTGCGTGGTCACGGGAGCGGCTTCCGGAATCGGCCTTGAACTTTCCAAACAATTACTTGCCGCCGGCGCGACCGTTTTCATGGCCGACGCCAACAAGGAGAATCTCGACAAGGCGTATGCCGGGCTCGGCGAAGAAAAGAAGCGGGCCGTGCCGTTCCTCGTCGACGTGCGAGAAGAGCCCCGTGTTCGTGAGTTGATCGAACAGGCGGCGGCCCGCGACGGACATTTGGATTATCTGTTCAACAACGCCGGAGTCGGTTGCACCATGCCGTGGGAGCAATCGGATCTGGCCATGTGGAAACTCGTCGTCGACATCAATCTTTGGGGCGTCGTCTATGCGTTGAACACGGCGATTCCGATCATGAAAAAACAGGGATTCGGACATATCGTTACGACATCTTCCGTGGCCGGGTGTCTCACGCCCACCTACCAGACCGTTTACTGTGCCACAAAAGTGGCGGTTGCGGCGATCAGTGAATGCCTGCGATTCGAAATGGAGCACGCCGGCTTGAATTTCACGGCGATTCACCCTGGTAATGTTGCAACGGCCATCTTTCAAGGTCTGGCCCCACCGTCGGACGCGATTCCCGTGGAAGAAGCCGTCGAGCTCATTCTCGACGCCGTCGAAAGGAAGCAACCGATCTTGATCTTTCCGGAAGCGATGCGGGAATTGGTCGAAAACATCCGACGCGATCCTGAATTCAACGATATGGTCCATCGACACATGGCCGACGAACGCCGTCATAATTTCGAGACCAAGGGGACCTATTATTGACTTCGACAAACATCGATCCCGATCGGCATATTCGTATTACGAAAATATCGTTGCCGTACGTCGACAATGTTCGCACGGTTTCGTTCACGCTGTTACTGAATCTCCTGTTGCCTTGGATTTTCCGTCTCGACAGCTACGGAGTCCGCGACGTCGTCGTCGACGCCGTGATCTGCGCCTTGTTGACGGTCGTGATCGACGTCGTGATCGTTTGGCGAGGTGTACGAAAAGCCCGTGCTGCAGGAGCCGTCCCCGAAGAAGTCCCCGTCAGCAAGCTCATGATGCTGCTGCCGAAAACTCCCCTCGGCTTGATCGTGGTGTTCGGAATTCTTTTTACCGTTTTGTGCGTCGGCGTCAACTATACGGTTTTTACCTGATACGGCTTCGAGAGTTGGACGTTCGGACAATTTTTGTTCTATAAATTGATCTACTCGCTGATCTTGAGCGAACGGATCGTGAGCCTCGGCATTTTGCGGCTCGTTCAGCCGGATTGCCGGGTATCGGACGCCGATCATTCATCCCCAACCGTTCAACCGATCAAGAATCCGTTGCCGAGTCTGAGCGGTATTCAGGAACTGTTTTCGACGGTTTCCGCCAACTTGGCATTGCAACTTTTTTTCAATCCGTACATCGGTGAATACACGGTCGGCGGAAGCAGATCAATCATCGCGGAGGGAATCATCGGTTCCGCCGTCACCTGTTTTATCGTCGTCGGAATGATGGCCAAAACATTGGAGATGGCACGGGCCAACGGCGAATTCAGCGATGTCCCGCCGAATCGATGGTTGACGTTTTTGCCCAAAAACCGTTGGCTTTTTGCTCTCTTGTGTACCTTGGCGTCGGCACCGGTCGCCGCCGCGATTTTCGTCGCTCTCTTTCGATTTTACGGTTTCGACAGTTGGACGTTTTACGAGTTTTTCTGGATCAAGATCGCGTATCTGACGGTACTCGGCAATATTCTTGTTTCGTTTTCCATCCGTCGGTTCACGCAACCGGATATGGTGCAATAAACTCCCGACATTCTGATTCCGATAAAAATGGAAAACGTCCCTTTGTCTTCGTAACGTTATTTTCCACTAACGTTTCCTACCCGCTTGCGTTTTAGCCGCGAAGCGCGTCTCGATGTGTTATTTTCCTGCGAAAGCCTACGATTTTACACTCCAACTCGATGCATCTTGCTGTAAATTCCAAAGCCGGGTGAAAAGACCGTTGTGAGCCAAGAGTTCGTCGTGCGTTCCCTGCTCCACAATCCTGCCTTCGGAAAGAACGACGATTTTGTCGGCGTGGGCAATCGTTTTCAGTTTATGAGCGATCACGACAACGGTCCGGTTTTCGACAAGTTTGTCGATCGCCCGCTGGACATCGCGTTCGTTTTCCGGGTCGAGCGAAGCGGTCGCTTCATCTAACAGAACCACCGGGGCGTTTTTGAGCAGCGCCCGGGCAATGGAAATCCGCTGCTTTTCGCCGCCGGAAAGCGTGCAGCCCCCTTCGCCGATCATGGTGTCGTAACCGTTCGGTAATCGGGAGATGAAATCGTGACAGCACGCTTTTTCCGCCGCTTCGTGGACTTCCTCGTCGGTCGCGTCGGCTTTTCCGTAGCGGATATTGTTACCGATCGTGTCCTGAAAAAGATAAACGTCCTGAAACACAATCGCGAATTTTCGGAGCAGCGATTCCGGATCGATTTCCTGTTCGTTAACGTTGCCGAAAGCGATTCGTCCCGACGCCGGATCGTAAAATCGGGCCGCGAGTTTGCTCAACGTCGACTTGCCGCAACCGGATGGGCCGACCAAAGCCGTTAACTCGCCTGACTTTAGGGAAAGCGAAATATCGTGCAAAACCTTCTTTTCGCCGTAGGAAAAGTCGACTTTTTCGAACGTAATATCAAAATCTTTAGGCGTTTCACGTTCACCGACCTGCGGCGTTTCGTTGAGCAGCGACAGAATCCGTTTCCCGGCCAGTTCGGCGTAACGTAATTCCGCGTAATGCAAAATCGCCGAAATGAGCGGATCGTAAACACGAGTTCCGATCACGAGAAACACGATGAAATGAAAGATCGAAAGATTGCCGTAAAGCATCATCGGGACGCCGACGAGCACCATGAGCGGCAGACCGGATTTAAGGAGCGCAATCGCCGCGATGCAAACGGGCATCAAGGCTCCTTCGAGGAAAATGGACATTTTCATGAAGTCCCGGAGAGCCTTTTCGAGTCGGGCGAATTTCGTTCCCGTCAGGTTGAGCGACTTGATGACCTTGATTCCGCTCAAATATTCCTGGATCCGATTTCCCGCGTTGACTTTCGCTTGGACATGTTTCGTACCGAAATAGTGCATCAGATTCGTGGCAATCCAAAGCGTAACCAACGACAGCGGAAGCGGAGCGAACATCACCAAAGCGAATCGCCAATCGAGAAAGCAAAGCCCGACAAAAGCGATACAGGGCAAAATCATCGCGGCGATCAATTGCGGTACATGATGCGAGACGGATTGTTCGACCGTCGCGAAATCGAGAACCATCATGTTCGTCAAATAGCCCGGATCACGCGAGGAAAGAAAGCCGAGCGGCAGTTTTCGCAAATGCTCCGCGAGCCGAACCCGGCCTTCTTCCGAAACGGAATAAGCGCCCAAATATTGAGCCCGATACGCCAAACGTTGGAAAACAAACATCAGCGGCATGCAGACGATCATCAAAGCGCAACAGATACTCAGACCGACGATATTGAATTCCGTTCCAGGCCGAAGCATCGGGGCGATCAACAGCGCGACGGCCTGAAGCAGAATACCGAACGGAATAATATTGACGAAATTCGACAACAGCGTCCAAAACACCGGCGATTTCAACTTGTTCCAATCGCCGATGGATATATTGTAAAACGGTTCCATGGGCAGTATCGTTTTATTAGTTACGTTTAATGCTTTTTAATTCCCAAGTCGATGTGTCTATGTAAGCGTCCCACATTTTTTTGTAACGGCCATCGTATTGCAGCAGTTCTTCATGCGTCCCCTGCTGGACGATCCGTCCTTCGTCGAACACGAGAATCCGGTCGGCGTCGACAATGGACGCGAGACGGTGGGCGATGACGATCACGGTCTTCCCCTTCATGAGTTCGCTCAAGGCAAGGTGCATTCGGTGTTCGTTTTCAGGATCGGCAAAGGCCGTTGCTTCGTCGAGGACGAGAATCGGAGCGTTACGTAAAATCGCACGCGCCACGGCGACCCGCTGTTCTTCGCCGCCGGAAAGATAGACGCCCCCTTCGCCGATCCGGGTTGCGTAACCTTGCGGAAGGTTCTCGATGAAATCGTGACACTGCGCCGCTTTGGCCGCCACGTGGACTTCGCCGTCGTTCGCCTCCGGCTTTCCGATACGGATATTTTCCAGCAAGGTGTCGTAAAACAGGAACGTGTCCTGAAAGACGAACGAGACGTGATCCATGAGCCGTTCCGTGGCAATCTCCCGCAGATCGACTCCGCCGATGCGAATCGCTCCGGAATCGACGTCCCAAAACCGAGGAATCAAATGCGCCGTCGTCGATTTTCCCGAACCGGACGGACCGACCAGAGCGGTGATTTTCCCGGCTTCGGCACGGAAGGAAACGTGATCCAATGCAGGCGTTCCGTTTTCCGTTTCGGAATCGCTGGTCTTGTACGAAAAAGAAACATCTTCGAAGGAAACATCGTGACCGACCGGCGTTTTCGGGGTCAACGGCTCGGGCAGGATCGGCGTGTCGAGAATTTTGTCGATTCGCGCAACACCTTCGGTGATTCGACTCGTCGACATGGCGATCATCATGGCGTTCAAGTACGGCGCGATCACGCCCGGTGCGATCAACAGGAAGAAAAGGAGCGTCAACGCAAGGCTCGTTTTCTGTACGACGTCGTTTTCCACAGCGATCAGGAACACGCCGACCGGAAGCACGAACACGGCAAGCGATTGGAGCAGCACGAGCATTCCGACATAAGGATTCTGCCACAAAAATGTGATCTGCACCGCGAACTTTCGGTAGTCGACGATATCGTGATGAAAACGCCGGAACGAATGGACGGTCTGTCCGAACGCTTTGATCGCGGGCATTCCACGGACGAATTGGACCGCCGAAGCGTTCATCCGTTCGAGCATGTCGTGATATTGTTTCATGGCGACGGCTCCCTTTTCACCGCTCATGACCGTGGACATGACCACCCACGACAAAATGAGCGGAACGACCATCGCGATGCTGAGCCGCCAGTCGACGTACAATAATCCCAAACCGATGAACAGCGTCATGGCCGCCGAACTCGCCAGGTCGGGAATTCCGTGCGCAACGAAATTCTCGATTTCCTCGACGCTGTGCTGGAGCACTTTCTTCACCGCTCCGGTCGAAGTGTTGGACAAGTAACCGAGCGGCAAGCGTCCGAGATGCGAGACCAACCGAACACGAATTCCGTACAAAATACGAAACGCCGCGATGTGGGAACAAATCGCTCCGAGGTACGTCAGCAAAAGCGAAAGAAGCAAACCGCCGCCAGCGAGACCCGCCCAGCGGAACAGGAGATTTTTGTCGCACTCGCCGACGTTTCCCGCATGGTTGAGCAGCTCGACCAGCACGAAATAAACCGCGACGACCGGCAACAGCATGCAGAGCGAACTCAGCGAGGCGAAGATGCAGGCGACGATCAAGAGCCACCGTCGTTCCCCCGCGATTTCCAAGAGCCGGGCCAAGCCGGTTTTCTTCGGTTTGTTTTCCTGAAGGAGTATATTATTCATTCAATGATATATTGGCAGCATTATTCATCCACGATTTCAAACGGTTTGTCCGACGTTTGTCGGCGTTTCCTCGACCGGTTGATGATGCGGGTGGGCTTGGACCGTTCCGCTTTCGTGGGCGGCGTCTCTGGCGGCTTTTCTTTGCTTGGATCTCACGCGGAGCTTCTTGATCCAAAGAGCAACGCCCGTGATCGGCCAACTCGTTGCAAAAAGACAGACGACGAAGAAAAATATTTTCGACGATAATCCCGTGATGTCGCCGAAATGGATCGCACGGATCGATACAGCGATCTTCGCGCCGAGCGGTTTGTCGACAAAGCGTTCCACGTCGACCGTTTTCCCGTAATGCTCGACCGGCACGACCGTGCCCCGGAAGCGATCCCATTGTGTTTTATCCTTGATACTCAACGCGAAAAATCCGGTGCGGCCTTTTTGGATCACCATTGCCGTTTCGTCGTCCTGCGGAATCGTAACGGAAATTTCTCCGGGGCCGGGCGTCAGCTTGTTTTGCCTTGAAATCATTTCGCCGACGGAAAGCGGTTTCGTCGGATTCTCCACCAGTTCGATTTTTTCCGGTCGCTGCATTCGCTGTTTGAACACTTGATCGCCGAGAACATAACTTGTCGCATCCCGATACCAGGAGAACGACCAGCACAAGCCGGTGAGCGCCAAAATCAACGACGGAATCAACAAATAGAAACCGACGGTATTATGCAGGTCGTAAACGAGCGGCCAACCGACTTTTTTGAAACGAATTCGAAAACCGGGCTTCCACGCTCTCCACTTCGCGAACGAACTCCACGTTCGCGGCAACCACAGAACCAAGCCCGATAGACAGATCACGACGAATATAATCGTTGCGATACCGACGATGGGGCGTCCGACGTTCATCGGCAGCCAAAGGAAGCGGTGCAATCGCATCATCGACAAGAAAAACGGATCGACGACATTGGCGCCTTCTCCGACGATACTTCCCGTGTACGGATTAACGTACACAATGCTTCGGCTTCGTCCGCCGCCGCCGCCATGTCCGCCTTGGGGGAGGTTGCCGGACGGACTGCCGGGACGAGGACCTTGGCCCGGTGCTGTCGTTTCGCCATGCGGACCTCGACTTCCAATTTGCCCCGTCACGCCACCTTCGGTATTTTTCGCCGACTCACTACGATTTCTTTCCGGCCTTTCTCCGCGTTCTTTTTCTCCTTCGCCTGGATTGCCCCGACCGGCTCGTTCTCCACCTTCGCCGCGACCACGCCGTTCCCCTCGTTCCATGCTTCCGCCGCGATTGCCGGATCCGCCGCCTTGATTCGGCGACGCCAGCATCATCGTTACGGTTCGATTCGGCTTTTCGGGGACCGTGATCGAAGCGACTTTCATCGTCGGTTTGGCCGCTTCGACTTTGGCGATCAGTTCGTCGACGGAAAGCGACATTGCGTCTTTCGGAACATCGACATAATACTTGGCCGGTTCCGCAAAATGCTGAGCTTCTTCACGGAACACGAAAATCGAACCGCTCAGGCAGACGACAAACAGGATGATTCCACTGACGACGCCGAGCCAAAGGTGGGTTTCATAAAAAAAACGACGAAAAAACTGGAAACTCATGGAAGCTTGCGGTGTTGATTTGGTTGCGGACGACAACGATCTCTGCTGATGTATTGAACACCGAACCAGAGATGAAAGACCGGCGTCAAAGAAAAAAACGCGAACGAATCCGGACGGAGGCTCCGCTCACGTCTTTCTTCCGCCCGAAAAATTCAATCCGGTTTGTAGAGCGCTTGCGTTTTAGCCGCGAAGCGCCTCGGGGTCGTTTTCCGGCGGAGGCCCGATTATTGAAAATCCTCTTCGGTGAGCTCACCGCCCACTGTTGAAAGGTTCGCCCAAACGAGACGCGCGACCGTATTGCTGGTAAAGCGCACGCTACCGTCTCCCAAAGCGACGTTCACTCCACCGGGATGCTGGCTTGTCGCTTTCAAGAAGCTGTATCCGACCCCTTTTTTCCAATAATTGCACGCATCTTGCTGATTCGGAGTAAGGTATCCATTATACGCCGAGTGATCCCACCGACAGGACAGCCAAAAGGCACCGCGTTCTTGCTTGCCTCCCGTTTTTGTAACAGTAGCGGAAAAAGCAACCATATCTTCGTTTGCTCCTGCATCCGCTGCCGGTGTCTGGTTGCTGTCCAAAATGGCCCGTTGAAAAATCGTGGCCTTACTTGCGTCGTCCATTCCGGACAACTCGATATTGCCGACGAGACTGGAACTTCCGAAAAGCGCTTCGGAAAGGATCATCGTATTGCTCGTCCCATCCGCCATGGACTCAAGCCCGACATCGCCGGTGCTCTTGACTCCTTCGGCGTTTCTCGCTTTATAAAATGCTCCGTCCGTTTTTTCACTGGAAAGACCGTTATCACCTGTTCCCGACCCGACGCAAACGACGTAACTGCCGGGAGCGGTCGAGGTTGCGGACGGCGAAACGCCGCCGAGCGTCCATTCGCTGTCGCTGGGGCACTTGAAAAACGGCAGCTCGATGGCTTTGACTTCGTTGTAATAGGCGTTGATCCCCGAATTGCCGTAAGGAAAAACGCTTAATGAAAAGTCCATTCCCGCCGAAACATTTGCCGCTTCGATAAAGGGCAATGTTCGGGCTAATGCACTTGTTCCGCCGTCCGTTTTATTGTGAACAACGGTCGGATCGGTTTTACTGACGGGACCGGAACTGTATTGGGTTCCGTGCGGCGGCAGAGTACCGAAGGAGTCGTGGTGATTGTGTAACGCCAAAGCCCATTGTTTTTCGTTGTTGGCACATTGTAAACGTCTCGCCGTTTCGCGAGCCGATTGAACGGCCGGAAGTAACAGGCCGATCAGAACGCCGATAATCGCGATGACGACAAGCAGTTCGACGAGGGTGAAACCGAGGATCAATTTTCGTGCGGACATATGTTTTCCTTTCGTGTTGAAAGTGAAATGTTATCCTCCCGCTGCTCCTACGGAAAGTTGAAAGTGAGTTGTTCGATTGTTGATGATTATTGGTAATAAAAACGAGTGAACGGCCAAGATTGAAAATTTCAAGAGACTGCTTTTTCCCGCACTTGCGGCACTTGTTAAAACCGTCATCGGTGAAAGCGTCGTTCATGATGAACCCCTCAAATTCCGATTCTTCAAGCACAACGTCTTCCGTTGATGGACATTACATAAAATCCGTCTTCGACGATTTTGCCGGTGCATGTGGATGATTCGTATCATGATGTTCATGAACATGTCGACCACAACGACAATGCTGGCAGGGAAGCGGACAATGACATTCGCCATGAGAAACGAGTGTCGGGGCGATTTCTTCCATCAGCACCGCAAGATCGACAAGAGACGTTGAATTATCCATATTCTTGAGCTCCTTTGTTAGACCGATAAAAGTTTGATTAACCAAACATTTGTTTCCTAAAAAATTCGCCCTTTGCCGAGTCTTTCTATTGGGCGAGAGGTCGTCACCAGAAGTTTTGCTTATCAAACACTCTGGAATTATCCTTTATCCGGGTGGGCTCGTCAAGAGGTGATGAGAAAATTTTTTAAGATCGAATGGACGAAGAACCGGTTGAAGAATGCAATCGAGTTCTTTCTTCTCCCATTCCGGCAAGCCGCTCCGTTCGTATATCGTTTTACATTATTCACGACAATCGGCGGCGAGGGCGAGCAAGTCGTACCACATATCTACACCAGAATCCACGACAGTCGTTTTTCACCGCTTAGTCGTAAATCAGGCGGCTCAATTTCGTCCGAGGAGGTCCTCGCCTATATTTTGTCACACAAATAGCTCAAGGTCCGCTCAATCAACTTGATTTCATTCGTGGTTGCCGATCCCGGTAAATCGGCCACTGAGTCTTTCGTATGTGGGAGCCTCGTCGCATCTTGAAAAACTGCCGTATTCAAAGTCATTGTGAGTAACTGTTCATAAATGCGGTGCCATCCGTCTCGCGAACGAATACAGGCAAAATACAAAGAATAAGGCTTTCGCCAGAAAGTTTCATACCAAAAACGGAGAAGTGAGAGAGTGAAAGAGCGAGAGGGTGGGAGAGACGCAACCGATTGATAGAACGTAACTTGCATTTACCCTTTCACTCTCTCACTCTTTCACCCTTTCACTCAAAAGCTGGCGGTTTATTTTCTGGCTAAAGCCTAAAGCTCCTCCAATTGAATTCGAAAAAACATCTTGACAAATGGGACTTCATCGTTATAATGCCTTAGTATTCTCAAATGAAACGGCGTCGTCTTGGGCCTTGCTTTTATGTTACGAAATAAAGCTTGTTTTACTTGACGCCGTTTCTTTGTGTCCATGCAAGTGGAGATGCGAATGATCTGCACGAAAAGAAAAGCGATCGGTCGTCGATCAAGCGACCACGCCCTTCGTCATCAGTGGGAGTTGTGTTTCTATGCTTCCCATTCCGCCGGTGTTCTCTATGCGACGCTCGGAATATCGTAACGACATGCTTCCCGATCCGAGGCTTGAGTAAGGCTCGTTTCCGGGAAAGACCGATCGGCGGTATTGTTCCGCTCTTGGAACCCTTTGTTTTCGCCATGCCCGCTGCGCTCTTGCCGCCAATCGACGAGAGTCGTATGGATCAAGGTATGTCCCCGGATGGCAACGGCATGGATTATTGCGTCAAAAACGCATTCCTTTCGAAAGGATCAAGCGATGAAAAGAAATGTCATAAATGCGACAAAAACAAAAAGGCTTATGAAAAATACTTCCGGATTTACTCTCGTCGAGTTACTGGTCGTCATCGGAATCATCGGTTCGTTGGTCGGACTGCTCCTTCCGGCGGTTCAGAGTGCGCGCGAAGCGGCCCGACGGATGCAATGCACGAACAACCTGAAGCAAATCGGTTTGGCGACGCAGAATTTCCACGATACCCACCATCGAATTCCCAACAGCATGGCCGATTCGTTGTGGTCCAGCTTCAAGGATCCCCGTGACAAAAATTACAACATGCCCTGGACGGAACTGTTCAGTTATCACGGTTGCTTGTTGGGTTTCCTGGAAGAAACGCCCCTGTTCAATTCGATCACCTCGCAACTTCAATTGGCGACGACGCTCCAGGATCCCGATTTTTTCAGTGCACTGCCTCATCCGGACGCGGACAAAAACCATCTGTTGCGGGATGCAAATGGAAATCTCACGGTTCCGAATCCTTTTTCACGAAAGGTTTCCGCCTTTCGTTGTCCCTCCGATGGGATGACCCGAACGAATTTCGAGTCGCTTGTCAATTACCGGTTGAGCCAAGGGGACTGCATTGCGGCATGGGATGCTCCGACACGAGGCGTTTCGCATCCGCGATTCAGCCCCGAGACATATAATTGGGACGACCCCGCGACTCCACCCAATTGCGAACGGGGCGAGATTGCGTTCACTTCCGTCACGGACGGTCTGAGCAACACGATTCTCTTTTCCGAAACGCGAATCGGCAGTGATTCCTATGAAGACAACTCGCTGATGACCGGGTTCGCCCTTGGCGACGTCTTTTTCATGGACGAACTGACTCCGGGAAATTGTCTCGATTATCGTGGCGCGGGAGTCGTCAAAGAAGTGAACGGCGTGACCGGCGCCGGGTATCATCTCGGACGTTATTGGGGAAATGCCAATAACTTGAACACGCTCTTCAGCACCATGACGCCGCCGAACAGTCTCTCGTGCGTCAGTCGGGAACAGCATGGCATCGTCAATGCCGGCAGTTATCACACCGGCGGCGTGAACTGCGTCATGACGGACGGCTCCGTCCATTTCATCGCCGACACGATCGATACTGGAAACCCCTATGACATGATTGGCAAGAGCCACAATTACCAAGGGCCGTCCGTTTGGGGCGTCTGGGGTTCGCTGGGAAGCAAAAGCGGCGCGGAGTCGGTTTCGGTTCTTTGACCGTACAATGCTTGAGCAACGATGAGCAGGACAGGAGACTCGTACGGGTTGAGCGGCTAATACGACAGCGCAATGACCATCTCCGGAAGGAACACGAAACACACGAAATTACGAACGTCACGAAAATTTTTGAAACGGAGCTTTTTCATGCTACGGAACCAATATCCATCGTTGAAGCGTTCGTGTTTTTCGTCTTTTCGTGATTTTCGTGTTCTCTGAATTGAAAATCTCTTTGCGCTGTAGTACTAAAACGCAAGCGGATCGCCAAACACGTACGGAATTTCAAACGAAATTTCAATGGCGTTTTGCGCCAACCCATGAAAAATCATGCACGGAAAATACATTCTCGTTTCGTTATTTTTGCTTTTTCTCGTTTCCCTGGGACGGGACGTTCATTCGGAAGAAATCTGGTCGCTCGGAACCGAAGATAAATCGTTTCGGGAATTCGCTTTGGCGGGAAATGTCGCGGACTATGCGAAAACGTTTCCGACGGATCCCATCGTCCGGATCGGGGCGGTGGACATCGGCAAGGAATTTCCGTGGATTTTTCCCGGCACGAGCGATCCCTGGGCCGGGAAGAAATCCCATACGATCACCGTCGATTTTGATTTGGACGAAAAACATCTCGCCGAAGGAGACGGCACGGCGTTCGAAATTCTGATCACTGCGATGGCGTCGTATTGGCGGCCCAAGCAGACAATGCTCGTCAACCTGAACGGCGTCGAACGTCGGATCGACGTTCCGTCCGGTTGCTATAACGACGTGGTTCTGGTCGATCCGTCCCAAGGAACGTTTGTCGGCTGTCGGGCGGTCTTCTTCAAGAACACGTTGAAAAAAACCGGCAACCGTCTGGTGATCACGAACGTTTCTCCCGCGTGGTTTCTCCTCGATTCGATTCGTTGCGTTCGTGAATCGGAAAACGTGCAAAAAATGACTTTCTCGACACGGCAAACGCTCTTGAAAGGGGAAAGCGGTCAATTACCGTGCCGGGAATTGGCCCTTGAACGGAACGGTTGCTTTTTTGCCGAAAAGACGACGCTGATTCTTCAATCGGAACAAAATGAAAAAATCGTCGGGGCGCACGAATATCAACTCGAACCGGAAAAACAGTTCACGCTTGATCCGTTTCCCGTGTCGGTTCAAGACCCGGACGCCGCCGCCAAGATCAAGGCGACGTTCCGAGCGGCGCGCGGCAAGGAAGTCGTCACGATGTTCGAGTTGGCCCCCGTTCGGCATTGGGAAGTCCACATGCTGCACCATACCCATCTCGACATCGGTTACACCGAACCGCAAAACGAAATTCTCGAACGACAAGTCCGGAGCATTTACGAAACACTCCGATACATCGACGAAACGAAAGATTATCCGGACGAGGCGAAATTCAAGTTTCACCTCGAAGGAATGTGGGCGGTCGACGAGTTTTTCGAACGTTCGACGGAAGAAGACCAACGCCGATTCATCGACGCCGCCCGAAACCGGCAGATTTATCTGGACGGCATGTACGCCCAGGCGTTGACGGGCATGTACAACGACGAAGAGCTGTTTCATGTGATGGACGCGGCGACGGAGTTCGGTCGCAAACACGGCGTCACGGTCGACAGTGCCATGATCACGGATATTCCCGGTTGGACCTGGGGTTATGTCACCGCATTAGCGCAACACGGAATCAAGTACCTCGACATCGGCGCGAGTCGGCGTTTCGCACTGGACGACAAGCCGTTTTATTGGGAATCCCCTTCCGGTAAAGAGAAGGTGCTCTGTTTGGCGCATTCGCTGGGATACGGCCAATTTCATGACAATTTTCGCGGCGATCCTCTTCCGATCCGTGAAAAAATCCTGCCCGCCCTGGATGTCATGTCCGAACGCGGCTACCCTTACGATGTGGCGATATTTCGTTACAGTATCGAAGCGGACAACGGACCGCCGAACCGAATCGCCAGCGACACGATCCGCGATTGGAATGCGAAGTATGTCTGGCCCCGAATGATTCTTTCCCGAAACTCGGACGCCATGAAAGCGTTGGAGAACCGTTACGGAAAATCGTTCCCGGTTTACAAAGGTGATATGACGCCATATTGGGAAGACGGCGCGGCGAGCACTTCGGAAGCGACGGCATTGAACCGCGCCGCAAAAGAACGGATTCTCCAGGCGGAAACGCTTTGGGCGATGCTCAAGCCGAATCCGTATCCGGCGAAGAAATTTCAACGGACATGGATCGACTTGATCATGTACGACGAACATACTTGGGGCGCGAATATCAGCGGGAGTGATCCGGACAATCCGTTTTCCATCGAACAGGACAAATACAAACAGGCGTTCGCGCGTCGGGCAGACGGGCTGTCTCGTGAACTCGTTTCCGCGGCCCTTCAACCGTTAACGGTCAAGTGTACGCGTCCCGAATCGTCAAATTACGGCGTGTTCAACACGCTTCCCTGGCAACGCGGCGACGTGGTCGTGTTGCCGATCAACGGTCCGCCGGGACCGGCCGATCTTGTCGTTCACGATTTGCGCAACGGTCGAAGAAACGCCGCTCAATTCCTGTCGGGAGACGGCTGTGCCGTGTCGATCGCGCCGATCGCGCCGACGAGTTCCATCATCCTGGCGACGGAGTCGGCATCTCCGACGTTTCCCGTTTCGAAACCCTTCACGGCGGACGTAAATTCGGCGACGTTTTCGAACGGAAAAATCACGTTCGTGATCGACTCGAAAACGGGAGCCTTGAGTTCGTTGAAATTGAAGGGGATCGACGAGGAATTGGTCAACCCGGGCGATGACTCGAATTCAGGGTTGAACGATTATCTTTACATTATCGGACGAAATCCTTTGGAAAACCGCGAACGTTACGCAAGCGGAGTGAAGATCTGCGTTGAGGATATCGGGCCTTGCGTGTTGACCGTTCGGGTCGAATCCCCGGTTCCGAACTGCGAATCGCTTGTTCGGAAATACCGGCTCTACGCCGATTCCGATCGGATCGAAGTCGAGAACACGATGGACAAGATCAAAGAACGTCGCAAGGAAGGGACATTCTTCGGCTTTCCGTTCAAAATCGCCGCTCCGATTTGGCGTTACGACATTCCGTGGGCGGTCGCCCAAGTCGAAAAGGATCAAATGCCTGACGCCAATCGCGGCTTCTTCCCCGTCCAACGTTTCTGTAACGTGACGAACGACCGGTTGAACATCGATTGGGTAACGCTCGACGCGCATATGGTCCAGTTCGTTCCGATTTTCTCCCCGATCGGCTTCGTGGAACCGCCCCGACGTCTCGAACCGAATGGAACGCTGTACAGTTGGGTTTGCAGTAACCATTGGCCCACGAACTACAAAGCGGACCAGGAAGGAATCCTGAAATTCCGTTACGTGATCCGTCCTCGGTCGGGGAGTTTCGACGCCGCGAATTCCCAGCGGTTCGCCCGGGAAATCCACCGTCCGCTGATTGCGATCAAGGTCGACGACCGGGTCAAACCGTCTCCGAGCCTGTTGACCTTGAGCAACCACGATGTGGTGACGACGACGATTCGACCGGCGAAAAAGGGAAACGGCTTGATCGTCCGTTTGTTCAATCCGACGTCAAAACCGCAAAGCACCACGTTGACGTCTCCGACACGACCCAGTATCTTTCTTTCCAATGTCTGGGAAGACCGGTACGAGCCCGTTTCGACAACAATTCATCTTGCTCCATGGGAAAGCCTAACCGTGAGAATGGAATAAATCGTTCGATGATTCTTCGCTATACGTCGAACCTGAAGTCGATATTGCATGTTTGTTCTTCTAACCAACTTGGAGTGAATTTGCCATTCATTTCAACTCGTTGCATGAAAGTTGAACCCGAAAACACAAGATGCGCGATGCCAACCGGTTGCGTCTCCTCCACCCTCTCACCTTTTCACCCTCTCACTCATTGATTTTGTCGTTTATTTCCTGGTGGAAGCCATATTGATTCTCGATTTGGAAAGTAACGACAATGCGAGCGGCGGCAAATTCGTCTCCGTCGAGAAGTGGATGAAGTCGATTCCGCCGGGTCGTTGGAAGTTGATTAAGGTCCGCGTTGGGCATAAAGGTTGGCTGTCGGTGCGATTGGCGACGTGTCGAATCCGGGCGATGATCGAGAATGAGATCGGCGACGAAGAGACGTCGATCGTGAGCAAGTGGCGGGAAGATTCCGGCAAACCTCGTTGTGATTATTATTTGTCGCACAGTAAAAAACGGACCGACCTCGACGAGTACGCGAGAGTGATCAAGGCGGCGTATCGGATCGAAGAAGCGTTCCATCGCGGCAAGGGGGAATGCGGCTTGGCGGATGATCAAGTCAGAAATTGGCGAGGTTGGCATCACCATGTGGCGTTGTCGATGTTGAGTCAATGGTTTCTGACGGAGGAATTGATGTCTCAAAAAAGTCGTACCGACGATGACGATCCAGCGTGTACGGGAATGCTTCGCTGGCGTGTTGATCGCCGAGCGGCTGAAGGTTTGTTCCCCGGAGGAATACGATTGTTTTCGAAGCACGCAATGGCTTAATCGTACGAAAGAAGCAATCGAATCGTGCTTGAAAACCAACAAATCGATGTTAACTCCTTTGGAGAGAACGAGTAACGTTAGATGACACAGTAGAAATAAATGGTATTTGCAGCCCTACTTTTTTCTTGCCCACCCTGACAAGGGAACTACTCGGATAGCAGTTTTGGTTGTCTGTGCAATTTGACGAACCTATTGAATAAATGCGGAGTCAGTCAGAAAATGAGCATTGTCGTGCGGTATAGCCGCACATAGTTTCTGTTGATTTTATATTTTCGCGGGTTTTGGCATAAAAAAACGCATCGTTATCCTTGAGGAGAAACCACTCAACCCCAAGGAGGAACGATGCGTCAAATATCCCACGCGATTTTCGAACAGTAAAAATCCGAAACGAAAACATTAGGTGAAAACCAACGGAAACTCCTTGCCGAACGGGTCGGCGAAGTCGTCGCCAAAGCTCGTCGGGCAAGCCTCGAAATGTCGGCGTCGTTCAGCGTCGTCGTGCAAGGGATCGGCAGGGAACTCGCCCGGCTCGTCCCGGTGATGGAGCGGATCGTGGACGTCGCGTCCCGGAATTTGAAGGACGAAACCGTTCCCGTAACGGAT
>JAVBQW010000238.1:0-25676 GCA_031548665.1 Thermoguttaceae bacterium | reverse complement strand
GAAGGCGTTGGGCATGAATTCGGCGGCCGACGGACGGTTGTCCTTCTGCTTCATGAACAGGAGGGTGTCGCCGAGTTTGTCGAACGTGTCCTTGAGCGACGCCTCGAAGTCGATGATCTCGTCGTCGCCGAAACGCTCGGTGAAGTGATCTCTGGACCAATAGAAGCTAAAAAGAAGACGGCCGATCCTGTCGAGAGCCTGGGTGAACACCTTCGTATAGTCCCGGAGCTGGTCGTCGAGCCGGTCGGATTTCACCAGTCCCGACAGAACGTTGACGTCGAACACGTCCTTCTGGCCCGTCGTCGCGGCGTCCGACGCCGCCTGCATCGCCAACGGATCGGGCGGCGGCGGAGCGTCCAGCGACTGCGACGGCGGAAGCGGCAGCCCGTTGAACCCGATCTGCTGCACGTCCGTGATCCCCTGCTGCGTCTGAACGCCGGAGTACGGGTCGGTTCCCACCTCCTGCGTCGGAAACAGCGGCGTCATGAAGTTGTCGCTCCCCTCCAACGGATTGGACGGCATCATCGGGCCCAAGTGCATCGGCGGAGCCGCCAGCTTGACGACGGACGCTCCCTTCCAACCTTCCCGAGCGTCGGCGGCGGATTGCTCCACCAGGCCGGGACGGGCCAGGTCTTTGTTGGCGGCTCGGCCTCGACGCACGGCTTCCAGGTACCAGTCCTGCAAATGCGTCGCCGGTCGGCCGAGCAGGTAGTCCGTCGCGTCCAGAGGATCGTCGAGGAACCGGTCGATCGGCTCCGACGGACGGCCGAGTTCGTAATCCAGCGTGTCGAGCGGACGACGGGCCAGCCGGTCGAAGAACTCGACGGGATAATCCATCGCCCGGTCCGCCTGCAACGCCGGTTCCTTCGGCCCCTCGTACAACATTTTGAGCGGATGTCCCTTGACCTCGTCGAGCTTTTGGACGATCTCGTTGGCGACTTTTTCCCGGAATCCGTAATCGAGAACGAGCGACTTGATCGTCTCGCTCCGGGACGCCGAACGTCCGTCGTTCAAACGGTATTTTCCGGCCGCCGTTTTCAAACCCTTCAGAACCTTGGAGTTTTCGCGGATCATCCTGTCGATGTCGGCTTCCGTCGCCAGGACGATCTGCGTCGACCGCTCCCAGCCGAGTTCGATGAACTTGAATTCCTTCGGGGCGTAAAGCCGGTCGCCGGAGCGCTGGAACTTCTTGCCGCCGACTTCCCGACGCGTGATCAGGAACCGGGGACCGTCGACGTCGTGACGGCCGATCCTGTCGTATCGCCCCTTCCGGCGGCGAAGCCGCGACAGCGTCGCGGTGAAGTCGACACGGCATCGGCTTTACCGGGCGATTCCGGCATACCGCCGATAGAACATTGTCAAAAGAGAAATTATCTTCCCAGGATTGCGGAACAATTTCTCTTCATCAGTCCAGTGCTTCCGTGAATGCCGCCAGCGTCGCGCAGGTTGCCGCATGGACCGTCAGCGATTCGAGAACCACCGGATCGTCGATCTTGAGAATCCGCTCACTCACCGACTTCGGCACCCGTTGGAAACGGGCTCGCAACACGTTCACGATCGCCTTGGCTTCTCCTCTGGCTTCGCCGAGAGCGAAACCTTCCGCTCGGATTTTTCCCGACCATGTTTGGACCATTTGTTCGTCTCCCGTCTTGAATATGTTTCGAATGACGCCGTCTTTGACCTCGGCGTTCGTCAATACCTCGCCATGCCGGGCCAACGCCGCTTCAATGTATCCCAACAGCAAACCGATCAGGTCGAAAATTTGCTTCGGATCGGCGGCTTTCGACGCCAAACCTTCCAGATGACCGAAAATCTTCGCCAACTCTCTTCTCGCCGTGCCGTCGGAGACCCGTTTCAACGTTTCGATCAACGCCCGAACAATCGGACCGCCGACGATTTCCGCGTAATCCCACGCCGCCAAGTCGATCAGCACGAACGGAACCGTCGGAGCATACACCGTCAATTCCGGCACCGGCGGTAACAAGTCGTCCAATCGCGGCAACTTTCGCAACGGCCTCGCCCCGTGATACAGAACGACCGGCAGCACGGCGGGGAGAAATCCGTTCTTTTTCTTCGACTTCCGGATCGCCTTCGCGTGGTGATCCAAAGCAAGCATCACGTATTTTCCCAACTGCAACGGCGTCCAGCGGTCCGGGCGGCTCTTGTGTTCGATCAGCAGGAGAACTTCCATCTCGCCGCCGGTTTTCAGTGGAGCGTTGAACAACAGGTCGACGATATGCTCTTCCCCTTGTCGACCGAAGTAATGCGTCGGTTCGGGCTTCAGTCGATGCCAATCGACGAGCGGCGCAATCTCCGGTGGGAGATAGTGCGACAGGAGATCGGCGGCGACCTTCGGATCGTTCAGGATGCCTCTCGTTAAGGGATCGTCGAGGTTGCCTGACTTGCCGGACGTGGAATCGATCGTTGTCATTGACAGATTCTACTCCACGGTCGCCGATTTTTCAAGGGGAAATCAAGACGGCGGCAGTCCACTCAAGCCATCGAAATCTCTGACATGGACTTTATCGCTTAAGCGCATCAATGACCATATCGTGTAGTGAAATCAGATGATCAACCGACTTGGCATCCTCGACAGCGTCTTTTTTGAGCAATTGGACCTTGATTTCATGAAGCGCCTTCTTACTTGTCGAATATGCAGCCTGTTTTGCACTAAGGTATTCCGACAACGGATAATCACCTTCTGGAATAACACGTCCACTGTCCAAATAATCAGCTGGAGTTACGGATGCAAGCCAAGCTTGCGTTTTTTTAAGAGACTCGACTTTTGTGGTATCACCGGCATTTTTTGCTGCATCCAATTCAGCAGTGATTGAGACCTTGCGAGATTCGATCTCTTGATTCGCCGATTTTATTCGCGCTAAATATCGCTTGACATCTATCGATAGAAGAGTGGAATTTAGAGTTGACCCGATAGGGATGAGGCCGGGAATTTTTGATCCAAAATCATCAAATCTTTTGGGAATACTATCAAATGCCTCTTCAATGCTCTTCTCCTTGGCCTGTTCGGTATGTCGACGACAATCATTACATATACCACCAATAATGCTAAGGATAAACATCAAAACAATTAACCCAAGACAACCTTTAATGATTTCCATTTAATTTCTCCCTTTCTGGCGATAACTACAGCAAAACAGCTTCAGAAAAATCCCGCTAATTCAAAGCAATCTAATAATCCCCTGCAATTCTTCGAGGACGATGCGGCAGCGTTCGCGTTCGTCGAGCTGTTGGAGCAGTAGCCGCCGCGACGCGGTACGATTGACTTGAACCCGTTCCAGCATGTAATCGGTGACGGCGAGGCCGACGCTCACCACGATGACCGTTACACCGGCGATTTTCGTGGCAATCGGCTCCGGAGCCGCGATCAACGAGACTCCCGCCGTATTCAGGGCGACCGCCGTCCCACCGACGACCGTTGCCGTGCCGACACCGACTTGCGATGCCGCGACGATCCGCTTGCCCGTCCGGATATCCGAATCCAATTCGCCGAGCCGATAACGTCGTTCCGTCGCGTACAACGAATGAACGCCGAAACCGATATCCAAACCTCCCGCGACGATTACCGCCGCCGGACCGATCAGTTGCCGAGCCAATGCCTTGCCGGATGCTTTCGCCGCGACCGTTGCCGCTTTTTCTGAAACGGCCACAGCCTGCGAACCTCGGAGCAACGCTTGACGTTTCACTTCACGATTGAACAGTACCGCCGTGATCTTCCGTCCGGCACTTTCCGATTGAGCGTTGGTCGGCATCCGGACACCGGCAATCTGATCCGTCAATCGATTTTGTCGAATCGCAGCATCGATCTCCCGCCACTTCGGCGCCAAGGACTTTCCCTTGGCCTGACTTTCCAGAATCGCCTTTCTCAATTCACTGCCGATTTGTTTCAGGGTGTCCGGATGCGTTACGATTGTCGTTCCGGCATAGCGGCTGTCACGAACCGCTTTGATTGCGGCCTCGTATCCTGCCTTCAACTGATAAAGTTCTTTGATTTCATCGTTTCCGGAAATCCGAATCAGGTCCGCGACATCGGTCGGAAATCCTTCGACCGCCGTTATCAACATTCGGTCGCCTATTCCCGATTTGACAAAAAACTGGTTCAGTTTGATCGTCGCCCTTGCTTCAAACGCCTTGCCTGCGACGCTGGGAGCACCGCGTTTACTAAAATACTTGGCGAAATCGCCGCCGGATTCGAATACCGCCTTTGCTCTCGGCGTACCGACCGTTTTCCGGTAAATCTCGGCGCTACTCATCTGCAAGGTTTTCGGATTGGTAATCGTCTGACCGACGAGGAATCGGTTCGTCGACTTCGCGGCAACGCTCTCCGGCAGGACACTCCAGGCAATCACGACCGTCAAGAGCGGCATGAGAAAACGTATTCCTGTTGGCATGGGGCGTCTCCTTTATGTGGGGGTATGGTTCGGATTAAAATGCATCAAGTCCGATTTTCTGTGTCAGAAGAAGTTTTCGAACCCGGAGCGACCGTTGGGACGGATTATCTCCTTTCATGAGTTCGCTTTCTTTTTCAGCGTAAATCGCGGCGACCGACGGAACGAGCAGACCGGTGTCGATTCGGGCCAGAACGTCGATCGACACGTTTCCGGCAAGTCGTCGAACCGTCCAAAGGTTGTATCGAACGACCTGCAAACGCCGTGCTTCGTCGTAGATCTTGCCAAGTTTTTCCGAGGCGTTAGCTTCGGTCGTTGTGCCGTTCGTCTGGAACTCGAACCAATAGACAACGGAAACATCCTCACGCAACGCAAGGCTCCGCACTATTTCTTCCATGATCCGTTGATAGGGACCGGTTTCCCAGGCGTCGACGTTCCCAGCGTCGTTTTTCGGTGAATAAGATTCGGCACCATCCGTGGCGAGATCCTTCTTTTTTTCCGCATCGAGCCGTTGATTCAACTGTACGATGCTCGATGCCAGTTTTCCATCGAGAAGTTTGGCGACGGCACCCGCCTTGCCGCGAAGTCTGTCGATCTCTCCTTTCGCCGTCATCATTCCGTTCGTTTCGACATCGATTTCCTTGAGTAGAAAATCAAGCGTATCCTTCGTTTCGCTGTTGGGTTCGACCGATTTGAATTCTTCGATAAACCGTGATCCTGACTTTTCAACTCGCCCGATCTTTTCGACGAACGAACCCAGAGCGGGACCAATTTTGGCGACCGACTCCATGACGGCTTTTTGCCGTTCCTCGACGATTTCACGACGAACCTTCCAGACAGCCTGAAAACTCGCCGTATCACCGCAACGATTCAATGAGCGGTCAAGGTATTCCAGCAACAGGCCCCACTGCGTATAGCGAACAATCGGGTCGGTCTTGTCGACATGGGAATCGTAGACGATCTTGATTTTCGCGGCGGCATCGGGACAGTCGGCAAACCGTTCCAACGCCGTTTGGACCAGAGCGGCTCCGCATTCATCCGCGTCGGGTAATCGTTCCTTGGCGATCTGGAAACCGTTCTTCAACATGTCGACGACGGCATCGGAATCGGCAATAGTCGCGGCCCGACACGAACCAAAGAGAAAAAACAGCAATATGGCGACGAGAATGTGTTTCGGCATGGACGTTCTATCGTAAAGGTTACTTGATCGGAGCAAATCGAAACTTGACGGCAGGGGATTCGGTTTCCAAACTATCCATCTTTTCTCGGATAACGCCATCGTTGGCTCGGAAATCCTCGGCTTTGATCTCAGCACGGTCCAGAAGGAACGCCTCCCTAAATGTCGTGTTGGCGTCACGAAGTCGAATCAGATAATTTTCGCCGATTCCTTCACGGATGTACCACACGTTGGATTTGCCGGAAGGAAAATCATGCGTCCAAGCACTGACCTTGGCTGTCAATCCCGAACCAGGCATCGGCTTGCCATTGCGATCGATATATACACGCAGAATCGGAGCGTTCGCTTTGCCTTTCCGCAATTCGGAATCCTTGGGAATGTCGATTCCCTTCAATTCATAACGACGGACGATTCCTCGAAACTCCAACGTTACGCTGGAGCCGTTGCCTCGGG
The DNA here is from genome assembly GCA_031548665.1 of Thermoguttaceae bacterium. GTDB lineage: Bacteria > Planctomycetota > Planctomycetia > Pirellulales > Thermoguttaceae > WRKP01. Next base: position 19,640 of record JAVBQW010000238.1, on the reverse strand, counting down.
CATCTTTGTAATCGAACATCCATTCTTTGGGGTCGTTCGGCTTTTCTGTGGCTTTTTTCTCAAACTCCAGCATAACTTCAAACGGATAAAGGCCAACGGAATCGAGTATGTTTCCCGTTCCTCCCATTGACGTGGTTTGATAAAGATAAATTCCATAAGAGAAGTTTGCCCATAGTAATACCGTGAATTCAGACGTCTCGTCGTTTTTCAAATATCCGGAACTCAAAAAATTGGACGTTGGAATAGTAACCGTTTTCAGGATCGTGAGATTTTCTTCTTGTTTCGTCGTTGGTTCCGGAATCTCAGGTTTTTTATTCCCTTCATTTTTTTCGCCGAATTCTGATCTTCGGTACACTTGAATATGACAACTTTCATTTCCAGGTGTTGCTCGGTTGAATTTGACGATTCGAAAGGCAACCAAGTCACCCGCCTCAAAACGAGGAATAGGGGATTCTTGCTCTTGGGGTTTCTCTTCCTCTTCGGCGTTTCCGAATTGACATCCGACGGCAATAATCATCATTGCTAGGATCATGGTCGCCGTCTTACTTTTGGTCAAAGGTTTCATGGTCGATTCCTCGTTGATAAATGACGAAAACGATTATTGCTTGTAGGCGGCATACAGCTTTCGGACTTCCTCGAACATGTCGCGACGAAGCGACAGGGGTTCCAGAACTTCGGCACATTGACCGAAGCCGAGAATCCAATGCTTGATTTCCGGCGTTGCGGCGACGGACAATTCGACGACAACGGAGCCGTCCTTCTCGGTCCTCGATTGCTGCGAAGAGTGCCAACGGTGTTCTTGAACGTACCGGGCGACGGACGGAGCAAAGCGGACCCGTATGGTCACGCGATCGTTTCCCGACGAATGGTAGATGCCGAACATCGTTTGTTCGTACTCGACGGCGTTGAAATCGGCGGGAATCTCGAACGGAACGTCCGTAACGGTCGCTCCGGAAATCCGGTTGACCTTCCAGTGTCGAATCGCGTTCCGTTTACAGGAAAATCCGATCACGTACAATGAACCGTTGTGATAAACCATCTGGTACGGACAGATTGAATATCTCGACGGCTCCGTTGCCTCCACCGACTGGTACAGGATCACGACCTGACGGCATTCTTGACAACCGAGCATGAGAGTGTCGATCAGGTCGGACTTTTCCGAATAGTCGCTCCACCCGACTGTTGTGTTTCGGAACGTGCCGAGCATCCGCTCCATGTACAGGATGGCACGGGGACCGAGGTGTTCCCGAATTTTCAAGAGGGCGCTATGAGCGGCTTCCCAAAGGAAGGTTCCCATCATCGGGTCCAGAAATCGGCGACCGATATAGAGAGCGGCGGCTTCATCGTAGGAAAAGCGTGGCGGCGGACCGATGCGGTCGGCGTCGAATTTCCAGAGCTTGACGCCTCGTTTACCGATTTCTTCGAGCAAGGGAAACCCGGCCGTTTTCAACGTCGAGAGGTCGCGATTGATCGTCCGACCGCTGACATGCAGCGTTTCGGCGAGCGCACTCAACGTCATGCCGTCGGGCACGGTTGAAAGTTGGTGCAGCAATCGCCATTGTCTGACAATCGATTTTTCCATGAAACAACGCGGTTATCGGTTCGCAATCGACAGGCCTCGTCAATGCAATATACCGGGTTTGTAAACCGGCCGATTTTTACCCCTGACAGCTAGTTGTCAGGAGGATTGAATTTTTCCGATAATTTTTTGAAAGATCGTTCCCTCCCTATAAGGATAAACGCTAAGGTGTGACTCGAAAAAAAGACGATGGAATTTTTGCCGGAAAACAGGGGCAACATTCGACCGAGCAGAACGACTCGTTCCAGATCGGGACAGCGAGGCGGCAGAAGAGGCTGCCGAAGAAGGGGAGCAACCACGCTCGTAAAACGGGCGCTTCCCACCGGCGAAAGTGGTGCGTCTCGAAGACGCTGAAGATTCCCGTCGGTTATAACGCAGCGCTCCCGTATCGGGAGCACTCAGCATTAATAACCTTCATGGAAACTTCTCACCCGGAAAACCGGTCGCCTGTGAGAAACGCCCATTCGCCCTACGGCGATTACGACTTGCTGACGTACTCGATAACAATTCGAGTCAAAGCTCGAAAAACTACTTTTTCAAAACGGAGAATCGGCTCCGGGGTTTATGAAAAGAAAAACGGTGCACTGTCATTGTATTCCGTTTCGCCGCGATGTTCAAGAGGCTGGTTTTCGACTGAAATCTAAAAAAGAGTCGCCACTGAAGGACGACTCCCCGTCCGGTCAATGACCGAACGGAAGAAACAAGAGGATGACGATCATCAAAATGTCGAAGAGGTGATTCCAAAACAGTTTGCCAAGGTCCGGCCAAACAGCGAATGCCGCGACGTCGGCACCGGGAGCATCAGCCCGAGCGACACCGCAACAGAGCAACACAACGCCGAACAGCAGCAAAACGGTGATGATCTTCGCGGCGGTTCTTGTTCGTCCACCGGCCTCATACATGATGATCAGCCCCATCACGCCGATCAGACCGCCAAGGAAAAAATATCCGTTCCAGTCGTTTGAACGAGTCCGTTTCTTTTCGGTTGGAATCGGAAGAGGTTCTTCCGCCGAGTCGACATTCTGGACGATGACCGGCGGTCCGGCGGCTACGGAGACCGCGCCGTCGATGAACGGTTCCGGATGCGTCGCGGCCGTCACGAGAACCGTTCCCGTTGTGATCGCAACCTTGTTTCGCCAGAAGAACGACGAAACTTCTTCGCCGACCTTGACGAGATTTTTCGTTGCCGTGTTCACGACACGCGGTACGGCCATTCGGATCGCCTGGAATTTGTTCGCCGCCTCCACGGAGTTGTTCCAACCGGCGACGAACAAGGCCGCCGCCAACAACAAGACGATTTTCTGCACTTTTCCTCCTTGGTTAAGGTTGTTGATCAAACTCACATCATCCGCAACAAGAAATCGATCATTCGGCCGGAGGCATCATTCGCCGAGTTCAACACGCAACGTCGACAGATGCGCGACTTGTGGATTCTTCATCGGCAAGCATCTTCAATTCGTCGATGAGGTCGGTTTCTTCCGGCGGATTGATGTAGGCGTACCAACTCTTCGCGTACTTCTTTCGCAGGCAACTGATCATCGGAGCCGAAAGATTGAACTTTTTTGCTACATCTCCCGTCGACTCGCCGATAGCGAGGTCGCAAATGATCTGTTGATCCCTCGACGATTGCTGGCGATACCAACCTTCGAAAAAATCCATACGCAACGCAACCGTTTTGTGGACCGGATATCGGGCATCGGCCACCGTCATATCGCCCACAAAAGTATCGCTGATCCGTTCGCCGAATCCGAAGTTTCGGACCCTTGCCCGACCGAGATACTGACAACGCGCAGACGTTACGTCCGTTGCGTTTTGAGGAAGTCCGCCGGGTCGACCGATACAATGTCTTGCAACGGCAAACTTTGCGAGCGGCGTTGCACAGGCTTCGTCGAGTTTTCCGTTTTCGGCCATCAATTTGAGACCGATGAACGCCCCGACGATGACGCTTTGAACGGATTCCTCTCGCTTCTCGGGATCACTGGTCGCAAACGCTTGCAAAGCGATTTTCGTAATCAACGGCAACATTTCGACGAACCGATCATTGACCTGTTCATCGGTGCATCTGGCCCTCTTGGACATGGTGGGTTTTGCAAATGTAATCATGGCAACATCCCTATAAAAATGGTTCAAGAAACGAAAAAGCCGCCTCGAAGTGAGACGGCTTAAATGGAAGATTCTCTCGGTCGTACCGAGAATCACAACGGAGAAGGGCGATCACCTTCGAGGTGGAAAAACAGGCGAGTTTCGGCAATTCCAACAAGTCGCCGGTATCCGCCGAGTGTTTCCGAAAGATAACCGTTCCAATAATACATGCCGCATATAATGCCGTATTTCAATGCTTTACAACCAACAAGGAAAATCGGCGGATGAGCGGATTATCTCTCGGGAGAAAATTCGTCCTGAAACCGGATGCGTCCGAGAAACGAGATGGACGACGAAGACGACTCTTTCGAGGATTGGCTCATCCGGCTCGATTGGCAATCGTGGAGCGGATTGCCGATGAAGCATGCAAGCGAGCGCCTTTTGAAACATTGTTTCAAAGAATAGAAATGCGCTTCAATTCTCTTGTCGAAAGAATTGTTTTGTGAGAAAAGGTGCCGGATGAATCACCCGCTTACCACTTTCACGCAGAACCTTCGGTTTCTCGGCGGGTCGAACTCACAAAAGTACACGCCCTGCCAAGTGCCGAGCAGCAGTTTTCCACCTTCGATAATCACCGTCACACTTGCCCCCATCGCCGATGCCTTCAAGTGTGCCGCGCTGTTGCCTTCGCCGTGGCGAAATTCCGGGCGGTCGGGAAACGCTTTGTTCAACCCGATCAACAGGTCGTGGATCACATCCGGGTCGGCGTTTTCATTGACGGTCATTCCAGCCGTGGTATGCGGACAGTAAATCACGGCAACACCGCTCATCACGCCGCTCTTGGTGACCGCTTCACGGACTTGCGACGTGACATCGTAAAAATCCTCCCGCTGGGCGGAAAGAGCATATTCAAAGAGCATCGGCAGACCTCCCGTTTCGTAATTTTCCGCCGATTGTAACCCATCAAAACAAGGGCGGCAATCCATTCCCATGAAAACAGGCGGCGTTTCTTCTTGGAAACACCGACTTGTTCCACTTATGAATCTCATCCCAATTTGTTTTGCGGTTTCTGACCCAAATTTGACCCGTGATTGACCCAAAATAACGGTTTTGACCCACGAAGAATAAGGGTTTATGAATGCTCTTGCCCCCTCTTGCAACGAATGCAAAATTGATGTAAATTGTTGTCCGAAAGTAATTTCAGCGTGATTTTGTCGAGGCGGACGGCTTTTCTGTCGATCCGGTGGTTGCGGGTTCGAGTCCCGTCGTCCTCGTTGTGATACAGCCTTTCCCGTTTTCAGTGTTTATGAAAACGGGAAAGGTTTTTCTGTTTCTTGCTCGGAAAAAAGTTTCTGGAAATCGGGAGAAATTCCGAAAACGAGCTGCGACCCGAAAACGAGCTGCGACCTGAAAACGAGCTGCGACCTGTGGTCGCAGTCCTTAAAAATCCCGACGCGTCAACGAGTGTTTTGAGCACATTCCCTCGCTGACGCGTCGGGCTCCGAAATCGTTCCTTTGTTGTCGCGAAATTACTTCTCGACCGTTTCGAACGTCCACGTCCCGGCGGGAAGAACGAATAGATGGAACAATTTCAAGTCTGTACGCTCCAGTTCGACAGGAGCGGTTGTGACGCTTTGATGCAACCGTTTGGGAAGATAAACCAACGTTTGCTTAACGTTCTTTGGGACAACTACGGTCATCTTGCATTTTTTATCGTTCCGTTCAATGTCGACTTTCAAATCGCCATAAACCGTCGGCGTTTTCGACTTGAGCCATTTCAGCGGTCCCGGTTGCGGCATGATCAGAAAACAATCCGGTCCGAAGCAATGCACACCGGCGGCATATTGCGACAACATCGTCAAACCGCCACCGGACCAGGCGTGATTGATCGTTCCGCCGCCGAATCCTTCTTTGCCGATTCCCCAGCCTTCCCACAGCGTCGTGTAGTCGGGATGCTCGACCATCTTCTTGAATCGCTCCTTCATCCGGGCGAAGGCGTCGTCTTCGTATCCCATCTTGAATAAAGCTTCGAGAACGTATTTTTCCATGTACGGGCTGGCGTGTTTCTGTTTCAGCAACACTTCCCGTATCGCCGGATATTTGTCCTCTTCAGCAATTCCCGAAATCACCGCCATGGCGTTGGCCCGGTCGTCGGTTTCTCCTTTGTATTTTGGGTCACGGTATTCGGTTCCCGTCCAAAAAACCTTGTCGAAATTTTCCACGACTTTAGCGGCTTTCCCTGCGAGTTTCATTGAATTCTCCGTATCTCCGACCAACCGACCAGCCAACGATCGTGTTTGAACGGCCATGACATACCAACAATTGGCGAGGACCCGCAGGTCGATGTTCTGTCCCCAATCGCCCCAGTCCCAAGCGCCGGTTCGGTGCAGAATCAGATTGTCGTCGCCGAGTTGCCAAACGTCCAAATATCGATTGATACGCGGATACAAATCTTTCAAGGGCTGCATGTCTCCGGTTTTTTCGCACCACAATTCGAAACCGTATTTTCCGATGCTTGCGAGCATCTGCATGGGAAGTTCCTTGTTCCAGTTGCCGCTGGGAACCGGCGAATAGATCACGCCGTCATCACGTTGCCAACGCATCAACTCGTACATTCCTTTTCGTGCGAGAAGAGCCGACTTCGGATCCAGAACGTAAAACGCTTCGCCGAGTTCGTTCACCTCGTCGCCCCACCATTGGGCGCGTTCGCGGTCCGGACAGTCGAAATACGTGTCCCGCATCGTGACGTAAAGCGTCCGCGCCGACTTCTTCCAGAGCTCGTTGAAGAACGGATCGTCGCATTCGAACGAACCGGCGAACTCCGTGTCGTAACCGGTTTCACGATATTGCAACGATAAAATCTTCACCCCGGCGGGCATCGTGTAGATCACGGAATGTCCGTTCATCCAGCCGAGCGACTCGTATTCCTGCACGCCGGATTTCGTAACGTATTCCGCCCGAACGTTGTATTCGCCGCCCCCTTGATAATTGTCGGTCCGCATGTCGATGCAATATCCTTCGGGAGCGTCGACTTTCAACAGCGGCGTAACCTGCGCGTTGTACGGCAGCTTGCAGACGATCGGCTTGCCGTCCGACACGGCGGGAATCTCCGACTTGTTGACGTAATCCTTAACGCCGTAATCTTTCCAGAGCGGAATCGGCCGTTCGTACAGTTCGTTCCACGGGGCGACCGGCGGCTTGCCGAGTTGTTTGACGGTTCCCCAATCGGCGTCGTCGAAATCGAGAGCGGTCCAGTTTCCTTTGAACTCGAATCGGGCGTCGTAACGGATATTCGACTCCGGCAACCGGAAGTTCGGTTGCGGGTCCGCCGTGATCCGCTCATAAGCGGAATACGGATGATCCTTCCACACCGGGTTCGTCGCCTCGAATTTGGTGTACGGCGTCGCCTTCCACGTCGCGTCGCTGAGCAATTCAAACCCATCAGCCTGGCAATCGAACAGGAATCCCGGCACGCCGCTGTTTTTGTGCGAGAATCCGTCCTTGCCGAAATACCACATGAGCACCGCGACGACGTTCTTGCCGGGTTTGAGATGTTTGGCCAAATCGACGACGTCGTGATACGTGTCCTTCGGCGTGGGGCCCCGTTTGAGTTGTCCTTCGAAGACGACCATTTCGCCGTTGACGTAAAGCCAGTATTTCGAATCGCAAGCGATCCGGGCAAGCGCCTTTTCGGGAACTTTTTTCAGGTCGAAATTCTTGCGGAAGGTCAACCAAAGATTATTTAGCCGGTACTCCGGCGTCCCCGACGAATCGTCCGCCAGTTTGTCCACGGTAATCCAATCGGCCTTCCAATCGGTGGTCGGTTTGTACGATTCCTCGGCAACGACGGCCGCCGCGGACAACAACACGCAAAGAAACAGGGCGGCAGGGCCGCCAACCAAACAGGAGCTACCGCTCCGGCGCCGAAACCCGCACGATGGTCGCTCCGCTCCCGATCCTGCTGGCGCTCCATGATAATAATTCACGATCTTGAACATTAGTAATACAGGATGTTTTTTATTTTTGTTTTTCCTCGCGTCGGAGGCCGACGCGGCTAACGACGTTTGTCGTCAACGGTTCTCCACGATAGACAATCGTACCGGGATTGTCAATCGGTGAACGGTTTCGGTTGTTGTTTCGAGGTGCCTCGGAAGTTATAATACCGATCGTTGACGTTTCGATTCAAATCCCATTTTTCGCAAGGAGAGTCTCATGATGCAACAATCCCGTCGTCAATTCTTGAAAGCCGGGGCGCTCGGCGTCGCGGCCGCTTCGTCTCTCGCTTCGATGCGTTCGGTGCACGCCGCCGAAGACAACGTCCTGAAGGTCGGACTCGTCGGTTGCGGCGGCCGCGGTCGCGGTGCGGCCAAACAAGCGTTGACGGCCGATCCGAGCGCCCGGCTCGTCGCCGTGTGCGACGCCTTTCCGGACAACGCCGCCGGAGCCGTTCGGAGCTTCAAAGGCGATCAGGGAATGGGACCCCGCGTCGACGTGACGCCGGAAACGACCTTCGACGGACTCGAATCCTACAAGAAAGTCATCGATCTCTGCGACGTGGTGCTGCTTTGTGAGACGCCCCATTTTCGGCCGATGTCGTTGCGTTACGCGGTTGAAAAGGGCAAACACGTTTTCTGCGAAAAGCCGGTCGCCGTCGACGCTCCGGGAATCCGCAGCGTTCTCGAATCCGCGAAGATCGCCCAGGAAAAAAAGCTCCAACTCGTTTCCGGGCTCTGCTGGCGCTACGATCTGAACGTCAAGGAAATGATGAAGCGCGTTCACGACGGGGCGATCGGCGACATTCTTTCCGTTCGGGAAACCTACCTCACGAGCAAGCTCTGGACCCGGGCGCGACGGGAAGGCGATACCGAAATGATGTTCCAAATCCGGAACTGGTACAACTTTACGTGGTTGTCCGGCGACTACAACGTCGAGCAACACGTTCACAGTCTCGACAAGGCGCTGTGGGCGTTCAACGACAAGCCGCCGGTCGCCGCCTACGGCGTCGGGGGCCGGATGTGCCGCACGGAGCAGCCTGCTTACGGTGATATTTACGACTCGATGGGCGTCGTGTACGAATATGCCGACGGCCGGTCGATCTATGCATTTTCCCGGCAGCAGGACAAATGCTTCAACGATGTCGACGATTACTTCACCGGCACGAAGGGCCAGGCGACGATCCTGCGGGGAATCATCAACGGCGAAAGGATCAAAAAAGTCGATTCCGATATGTACCTGCTCGAACACCAGGCTTTGTTCGGGGCGATTCGCAGCGGCGGCGCGACGTACATCAACAACGGCGAGTACATGGCGAACAGCACAATGCTCGGCATTCTCGGTCGTATGGTCTGCTCCAACGGCAAACGCATGACGTGGGAAGAGGCGATCAACGCGCCGCAGGCTCTGAATCCGACCGGATACGCTTGGGACTCGCAACCGCCGACGCTTCCCGACGAAAACGGCCGTTACAAAATCGAACTGCCCGGCATGGGACTCGCCTATCACCAGGTCGTACGGTAGAACGCAGTACAAACGAGAGCCGGGACCTGTGGTCCCGGTCCTCCCTGTGGTCCCGGTGTTACGGTTTTTCGACCGTGATATTGTACACCGTCGCTCCCTTGACCTCGCAGGACAAGGGAGTTTCCGTCGGACGGGTAAACTTCTTGGCGATTCGCTCTTTGCTCGTCGTTTTGGGCGGATCCTTTTCCGTTGCGCCGGGCACGGTGGTGATTTCTTCGGAATTTTCGATGTACACCTTGTATGTTCCCGGCGGCAGACCGTCTCTTTCCTTCGTCGAGCCCATCACGTACGTTCCGTCGGAGCTGATGGCTCCGGAGCCGTAAAACGTGTCGGTCACGAAGGCGACCGTCCCGAATGTCACGGGCGAGCCGTCCGAAAAAGTCACCTTACCGGAAACTTTCAAGTTTTTCGAGCATCCGAGACAGAGAACGACCGCCAGCAAAACCAGCGAAAACACATATTTTTTCATGAGATGTTTTTTGTCAAAGTTTAAGTGTTCGCAACATTGACAACAGCCGGAATGGAGGCGTACTCGCCGGAATGACGGTTCTGAGCGTTTCCTCCGTCAATCCGGCGGAGTACCGCCTCCTTTCCGGCTGTTGTTCGACGAATGTCCTTGGATTGGTTTTGGTCTAGAAACCGGGCATGGGAGCGTTGATGCCGTCGTTGACGATTCCGATTCGGGCAAGCAGCACCTTGTTGACCGTCACGCCGATACTCCGAACGGAACCATCGGCAACGGCGAAGTTGCAGACGTCGGGATGCCAACTGCCGAAAGCCGGAATGTCGCCGGCACCGTAGTACCGCATATACTTTTCCGGTCGGGCGATTCCGACGCAGTAGGTATTGCTTTCCAAGTCGTCGATCGAGCCGATAAACACGACCGGACGAGCCGAAGCATACGCCATGTAGTTGGTGGAAATCAGCCAAGTCCAATCTTGATAGTAGTCGAGCGAATTGGGCCCACCGCCGGGAGTGGTTGCCGGCAAAGGCACGGAGGCAACGGGAATATCCAATTGAAACGCGGACATCGCCCCGGCTACTTGGCCGTTGTAGATCTGTTTTTCACCGAAAACCAATTGATTGGAAAGCCCGTCGGCGATCCAAGCGAAGGTATCCCGAGGCTCCCAAGAGTCGGTTCGATAATAATTCGCGGTTGCCGTCGTCGCGCCGTTATCCAGCTTCTGTTCGGCGACACGGAACGGACCTCGTGCCGACTTCAAATAAGTGTCATACAAGCCGTCATACCTGATGCAACGGGGCTGATCCCAAAAGTTCGGATTCGTGTCCATCGTTTCCGCCGCGACGACAAAGGCGTAGTCGCCACGTGGTCCCGGAACGTGATCCCAGCCCCCAATTTCAGGGGTCAGGTCCATTCCAGACCGGCGGGTCGGACACTTCATGATCGGAACGGAGCCGAACGCTTTTTTGTCGCCGTCCGAAAGAACGGTCCCCGCTCCCGTCGGAAGCCACCAGTTGCTCCAAGCGTCGACACTTCCGTTTGAGTCGAGCCTGGCGTTGACCAGTATGGCTAACTGAGTCTGTTCCATAAAAGGAAGAATTGCGGCAAAAAGCGTGAAACCGGGATACTGATTGTTGAAGCTGGTATCCGTTTGCCTGCTGATCTTCGCCGGCGGCAAACCGCCGCGGGTGTCGTGAAAATTCTGGACGGCCAACCCAAGCTGTTTCAGGTGATTGACGCACTGAGCGCGTCGGGCCGCTTCACGGGCCGATTGAATGGCCGGAAGCAGCAAGGCGATCAAGACACCGATGATCGCAATGACAACGAGTAGTTCGACAAGAGTAAAACCGAGCGGAATGCCGATCCGCTCCCACCGATGCCGTCTGGTTTCCTAGAGGTTCATTGACGTTTCTCCATTTTTCGGGGATAAAAAAACACGACGTATATTTTCTCGGTCGCAACTTTTCTGCTGGAGATTCGGGGCGGGAGCTGGCCCCCAAAACCGGATCGGGTTTCCTTGCCGATTTTGAAAAATTCACAAAAACTCCCCACGGCGCAGTCTATACGAGGTTTTGTGCAAAGTCAATATTTTTTCGAAATTTCGAAAAAATATACGCGATTTTTCAGAGCCCGATGCGTCAGCGAGGGATTGTGCCCGAAACACTCGCTAACGCTTCGTGCTCTGAAATAACGCGACGTTGAAATCAGACGATTTTTTCTTCCGTGTCGCGGATCAGATCGCGGACTTCCGCGGCATCGCTCGCCTCTCGGAGCTTGTCGAGAAAGCCCGGCGTGCTCAGAATTCGACTCAACCGGGCCAATGCACGAAGATGGATCCGGTCATCCGTCGAACAGATCAGGAAAAAAACGTCGGTCAGGTTGTCGAAGCCGCCGCCGAAGGGAATCCCACGCGGCAAGATTCCCAAGGCGATAAAACTCTCGCCCAAAATGGTCGGTAGCGGTCGCCGTGGATGCAACAGCGCCACGCCGTTGTCGAGGGCCGTCGAATGGAGTTCCTCACGGCTTTTAACCGCTTCGGCCATCGCGTCGCCGTCCCAGAGCAGACCCGTGGCGACGCCGAGTTGGACCATGGAACGAATCGCGGAGTCCCGGGTCTTCGCCGATAGCGGCACCGCAACGGCTTCCTCGGGAATCATCGCCGAAATACGGACGTTTTCCTCGACTTCGCCCGCCGGAACGGAACGGTCCAGAGCGCCTTCGACCTGCGCCAGTTCGGCGTCGTCGGAGGCGCCGATCCGCGTTTCGAGCCAACGGTGTACCTCGTCACGGGAAAAGACCAATTCGCCGTTCACCCGACGGCTCGGAATCGCGCCGCGATCCACCAACTTCCGAATCTGCGACTCCGGAAGATGGAGATACCGCGATAATTGGTGCATCGTCAAATTGGAATGAGGCATGGCGAGGGGGAAATATGGGCTGGTTTTCGAGAAAAGAAAAACACCGTCATCCCCGCGCAGGCGGGGACCCAGACGAAAGACGTCATTGTTATCGTTGCATCCGTCTTAGACGGGCAATTTACACCGTGAATGACGTGTGCAAACACGCATTAAAATCTAATCTCTAGGTCCCCGCCTGCGCGGGGATGACGAAAATATATTCCGGGTTATTTTTTATTAATCAAGGAAAAGATTTCCGCGCGGCTGGACGGATCTTTGAGGAAGCCGCCGCGCAGGGCCGAAGTCACGCAGAGCGAACCGGGCTTCTTCACGCCGCGCACCGTCATACAAGTATGCACCGCTTCGACCACCACGGCGACCGCCTTGGCGTCGAGCTCCTCGTAAAGCAGCGCGGCGATGTCTTCCGTCATCCGTTCCTGAACCTGCGGTCGATGCGAGACGACTTCGACGACGCGGCCCAGTTTGCTCAAACCGATCACGCGGCCCTTCGGAATATAGCCGATATGGACGTTGCCCATGAACGGCATCAAATGGTGCTCGCACATGCTGTTGAAGCTGATGTCGCGCACCAAGACGATTTCGTTGTACGTTTCCGTAAAAAACTTCTTCGTGTACTGGCGGGGATCCTCGTGCAAGCCGCCGAAGAGTTCCTTGTACATTCGAGCGACCCGTTTGGGCGTCTCGACCAAGCCTTCCCGATCGGGGTCTTCGCCGATCGCGATTAAAATTTCCCGAACCGCCACCGCGATTCGTTCCGTGTCGATGGACATAAAAAAGGAGTTAGGAGAGCGCAAAAGAGCCCCAAGTGGAGCGGTACTCCGCGGAACTTGGGGGTCGGGCGATTTGCCGCTTCAACCCCCAAGTTCCGCTTCGCTGCACTTGGGGCTCTTTTATCGAGATCGAGTTTTGAGTACCACGCTCAAGCTATTTTACACTCAACCACATGGTTTTCATAGAGCCACTGTTTGGCGAAGAGACGGTCGCAGAACGGCGGAACGACGGTTTCCGGAAAATCCAACTCGTTTTCGCCTTTGCCGATGATCAGGACGGAGTCGCCCGGTTTCGCTTCGGAGAGCGCCCAGACGATCGCTTCGGCCCGATCCGCCATGATACAAACGCCGTCGTTGGAAGAAAATCCTTTGCCGATGTCGCAGATCGCGGCCGCCGTTTCGGCATCCAACCGACCCGTCGCCGGGGTAAGAACCGCATGGTCGGCAAGGGAATCGATCGTCTTGCCGAAGACCTGCCGCTTGGCCGCTTCGTGATAATCTCCGGCTCCGAAGACGCAGAACACGCGGCCTTCCGTCACCTCGCGGACCGTTCGCAGAGCGGCGGCGAGGGAATCGGTCGTTCTCGCCGAGTCGATGAACACGCCGAACCCCTGTCCGCATTCGATCCGTTCCATGCGACCGGGAATCGATTCGATCCGTTCGATTCCCCGGGCGATCGTCTTCAGGTCGATCTCCAGGCCGATGCCGATCGCTGTCGCCGTGAGACAATTATAGATGTGTTCGTCGCCGATGGTCCGGGTTCGAAAGGGAATCGCGTCGGTTCCCGCCGTCACGATGAAGGTCTGTTCGCCCTGAAACCGCTCCACGAGAATCGCGTTGACTTCCGCCTGGTTTCGGATTCCGACAGTCAAGAGCGGGTGGTCGATCAACGGGAGAATCGCCTCGGTGATCCGATCGTCGAGATTGCAGACGGCAAGGGCTTTTTTCTTGGCGTATTTGAAGACGCCGAGCTTCGTTCGACGGTATTGTTCAATCGTTTGGTGATAATCGAGATGGTCGCGGCGAATGTTCGTCACGCCAACGGCGTCGAATTTGATTCCGGCCAACCGGGCCTCGGCGATCGCTTGGCTGGAGGCTTCGAGAATCACGTGGGTGCAACCGTTTTCGACAATTCGATGCAGCCAGGCGGCGAGTTTGTCCGGCGTCGGCGTCGTTTCGTCGTTCGAATGGTAAATATGTCCGTCGAACACGCCGAGCGAACCGATCAGGCCGGTTTGGTAACCCGCTTCGGCGAGAATTCCGGAAAGCAGATAAGATGTCGACGTTTTGCCGCTCGTTCCAGTAATTCCGATCACCTTGAGCGACTTGGCCGGATAATCGTAAATTGCCTGGCAGCAGACGCCGAACGCTTCCCGAACGTTGGGAACGACGAAAAACGGCACGTCGTCGGCTCCGAGCATCGGTCGGTCCGCGACGACGGCCGAGCAACCGCGATGGATCGCCAACCCTACCGCTTCGGCGGCTTCCTCGGGGTCAGCGAGCATAAAAAAGACGTCTCCGGACCGAACCCGCTCCGGATCGCTGACGCAAGCCTGCATCTTGACATTGATTTCGAACGAACAGTGAACGTTCTTGAATACGCTTTTCAGCGTCTTTTTCAACGAAATCGGGGCTCCGCCCTTACAACAAGCTCGCATTCGATGCCTCCCTGCATTCGGTCGTTCAGAACGCCCCATTCCTTGGAGCGACGGCCCGTATTGTTTCCGATTTCAGGGTTTCTGTCAATCGCAAAATCTTATTGCATCAAACAACAGCCGGAATGGAGCCGGTACTCCGGCGTAATGACGGTCGAACGACGCTTCACCGTCATTGCGGCGAGTACGCCTCCATTCCGGCTGTTATTGAATTACATATTCGTTTCGTCGTCGCGTCCGCCGCTGTTGGTCAGGCGATCAAGGGCTTCGGCCAAGGGTTTGCAGTGTTCCTGTCGGTCCGTGTAGACGCGGCAGATCCGAAAACTTTGCGGAATATACCGAAACAGCTCTTCTTCTTCGAGCCGTCGCAGCCGATCCGTGGTCGGTTCATAGAGAAAATTCTGGTTCGCCGTCGGAAGATGGGCCGCCGGTCGATGAAGATGCCGCGCAATGTCGATATGCACCGAAATCGATTGCAACGACGTCGGAAGCAGCGACCGTAGCGACCGCTCGAAGGTTTCGGCGTCGGCGAAAATACTCGTCTGTTCCCGCTCACCGGGCTTGAAAAGGACCGTCGTTTCGCACGCCAAACGCCAGGGTAATTTCCGCTCGAGAAAATCCTTCCAACGGGGGGCGAGCTCCCGTTTCTTCGGATTCGACGAGCGGTCCCAACGGCCGACGTCGACGAGCAGCGACCATTCCGTGAAGCGAAGATATTCGTCGAGGTTTTCGAGCGGATTCAGACTGCCGGCTCCGCCGCTGCCCGGAAAAAGAAACTCCCGGCTCGCTTGAAAAAGCTCCTCCAACGCCAAGTCAATGCTCCGAACCGTTCGATGAAAATACACGGACCGAAACAGCTCCGCACGGACTCCGATGAACCGGGTCAGCGTCGCGAATCCCTTTTGATGGATCGTGAGTCCCTTTTCCGTGAAAAACGAATAATGCAGCAGCCGATCAATGTCGAAGGCCCGACCGCTGAACCCCGTCATGTAAGCGTCCCGCAACACGAAGTCCATGTTGTCGACCGTGTAGATTCCGCTGAAAAGTCCCCGCAGCAATTTCAGCCAACGCGGAACACTGGAAAGATCCTGCTTCGGATCGGGTCGGACGATCAGGAAGGCGACCTGTTCCGGATCCAGCGTTTCGCCGTCCGCCAAGCGGCCGCCGGGATTCCGTCGGATGCTACGGATCATTGGTCCGAGTTCCCGGCAAATGATTTCCGCTCCGAGTTTTTCGTGGTTCAAGCCGAATTCCGACAAATAATGGGCGTCGAAAAAATGTCCGAACGGCCCGTGTCCGACGTCGTGCAGCAAGGCCGCGATTCGGAGCAAGGATTCCAGATAATTCCGACTTGGTAACCCCTCCGCATCCTTTTTGCAGACGTCGACGAGACTCGGATAGAATTGCTGAATTGCCCGGCTGGCGAGATGCATCGCCCCGATCGAATGTTGGAATCGGGTATGTTCCGCAGTGGGATAAACGAGCCACGCCGTCTGAAGTTGATGGATCCGCCGCAGCCGCTGCACCCACGGCGAGTCGATCAGGTCCCGCTCCGATACTTCCTCACCGATCGAAGCGCAGAACGGAATATAACCGTGGATCGGATCCTGACTCAGGTTCTCGCCGTCGTAATAGTGCATGGTCGGCTCCGAGGTGTTTTTCCTTGACAAGCGTGAAAGTTTCAAGTATGATGATAATAGTCAACATTAATTGTACTGATCGACGATCTTTTCATCAATAGAGATCAATAGAGTTATTCGGAAACAGTCATTCGGAGAATCAGAGCCGCGACCGTCAGGGAGTGGTCGCCCAAAAAAAATCGCTTCCTGACGGGCGCGGCTCTGAAAAACCATACCAATCGTTTTTTAAGGAAACCATGATGAAGAAAAGGGTGTTAAGCTTAAGCAAGGGGAGGAGGGCAGGTCGTAGTGGATTTACGCTTGTCGAACTCCTCGTCGTAATTGCAATTATCGGCGTTCTTATTGCGTTGTTGCTTCCGGCAATCCAGGCGGCTCGTGAGTCGGCCCGGCGGATGCAGTGTACGAGCCATCTCAAGCAAATCGGCGTCGCCGTCCATAATTTTCATGACACGGTCGGCGGTTTGCCTCCGACGTTTATTTACAACGGCACGGGAAACGCGAAAGCGAACAACAACGGTCGCCTTTCGTTTTGGGGATTGATTTATCCGTTTATCGAGCAGCAATCGCTCTATCAACTTTGTGTCGGCGACGAAGGCGTTTCCGTTTCAGGAACGGGATTCAATCGTATCATCCGCAAGGATTGGTGGGACGCTCAAGGGGAAGAAGGTAAAAAGGCGTTCGGAAGCGTTCCCATCTACAAATGTCCGACTCGCCGGGGCGGCATTCAATTCAGCGACGAACCCAGTTTGCCCGGTCCGCAAAAAGACTATACGGTGACGGTTCTTACCATTGAGAACGGCAACGCTCCGTTTTCCAACCAATGGTGGCACCAACTGGGAATGGACGGCGTCGACGACAATATCGGCTCCTTCCGTCATGCGATCGCGGACTATGTCGGTACGACCGTTCAGTCATGGAAAACGCGCGATACCTTTGCCTGGTGGTCGGACGGAACGAGCAATCAATTGATCGTTACGGAGCAGCACATTCCGGCCGAGCATCTGGGATTGTGCAGGGAACATCAGGCCGGATCGAGTATCAACCGCGTTCAGGAAGGAGATTGTTCCTATCTGTCGGCCCGTCCGGAAAACGTCACCGGGGCGAGCGGTTGGGAATGGAGAAACTGGACCGTGGGGCGACCGCCGGCCCACTATATTTTCCGAGCCAGCGGGAACATCAACGCTCCTTATGCGATTGCCAAGGATCCGAACGCATACGCCGCCGAAGGAAACAATTCCTGGGATATTTTCCAGTACGGTAGTTATCATGCCGGCGTCTTCAACTCGCTTATGGGCGACGGAGCGGTTCTGGGTGTGAATAACGCGTTCGATCGTAATCTGTTGACCCGACTGGTTTGGGTCAATGACGGTATTGCTTTCGAATTTCCGTAAAGTCCTTGGACCATTTCATTTTATACTCTACCTTGGCACAAATTGGTCGTTTTTTTGGCGATACAACCCGTTAGAGCGTTTCAACGGCCCGGAGTATCGGTCAAATGGACAAACGGCCAGTTTGTACTGTATCACAGTATACGTCAACCGACGGCATGTGGGGCCGTCGGCTTTCCTTTTTCAAAATCACGATTGATGAAAAATCTATTGTTGGCGGCATTGCTCCTCGTTTGTTTCGCCGGTTGCGGCTCGGGAGTTAAGTTTGGCGGAACAGTCAAGTTTGATGACGGTGCGCCCCTTATCAGTGGAACGGTCAGCTTCGTCGGAGGCGATCGCAACCAGTACGACGGCGACGTCAAAGCCGACGGCTCCTACACCTTGGCCGGGGCGACATCGAAAGACGGCATTCCTCCGGGAAAATACACCGTGATCGTGAGTGGCGTCCGCGACGACAACGGCGTGTCGCCGGTTCCGGAAAAATACTCCAGCGTCTCGACGTCCAACCTGACCTGCGAGGTCAAATCGGGCGGAAAGTTCGACATCGTTCTCGAAAAAGAAGCGAAAAAAGACGCCACCGCGAAATAAGGCTTCCCGCTCGAAAGTTTCATACCCGCTTTATCGATCGCTTGCGTTTTAGCCGCGCAGCGCGTCCGGGTATTTTATTTTCAAGCCGCTTCAGCGCTCTGCAGGCGGAGCGGCTAAGGATAATACGTTTCGAGGACGCCGTTCCAACCGGCGGCGGTTTTCACCCGGACGAAGGCTTGTCGGACCTCTTCGGCGTTCGGATGGAGCAGCGAATACTTGACACCGAAGGCCCGCATCGTGGTCGCGGCCCGCTTTTCGCCGTAAAGTTCGACGGAAAGTCGAAAATGTTCCGCGATTGTCTCCCGTTGCTCCTCCAAACTCGGCGGCGGCGGAATCGGTTGGCCGCTCCACAGAGCTTTGACGTCACGGAACAACCACGGATTGCCGATCACGCCGCGAGCCAGGGCCAGACCGTCGACGCCGCTTTCTTTCAACCGGGCGAGGCAGGTTTCCGCCGTGAACAGGTCGCCGCTGCCGATCACCGCGATCTCGGAACGGTTTTTCCGCACCAAATGCTCTTTGACCCGACGGATGAACTCCCAGTCGCTCAGCCCTTCGTAACGCTGCCGAACGGTCCGGCCGTGCACCGTGACGCCTTGAATTCCAAGGTCGACGGCTCCGTCCAAAATGTCGAAGAAATTCCGTTCGCTCTGCGGCGAATCATCGAAACCTTTCCGTAACTTGACCGTCAGCGGCACCGAATCGGGAATTCCCTGGCGGACTTTTTCGACGATTTCCAGGGCGGCTTTCGGGTCGCTCATCAGGAAGCCGCCGCGGCCCCGTCCGAGAACCTTTTTGACGGGACACGCGAAATTCAGGTCGATCAGGTCGAATCCTTCGTCGACGAGCCGTTGAGCCGCCGGCACGAACTGCGTCGGCTCGCTGCCCATCAACTGGGCGCCGCAAGGATGATCGTCCGATGCGGCAAAGTACAGCTTCGATTTCCGCTTTGACACGGCGACGACGAACTGGTCGAGCAACACCTCACAGAGCGTGAACTCCGCCCCGAACCGCCGGGCGATACGTCGCATCGGAGCGTCGGAATAGCCGCTGAGCGCCGCCTGAATCACCGGAAATCGAACGTCGAGGTTGCCGAATTGCATGGAATGTGAGTAGTACCCTGCCAAGCCTAAAATTACTTTTAGCCACGGAAGACACGGAAGGAGATGATGCAAGGAATTTCTCCGTGATTTTTCCGTGTCTTCCGTGGCAAAATATTGATAAAATATGCTTTGGCGTTGTAGTAGATTATACTGTAAACGGGAGCAAATTGCTCGTTTCTTGCCGCTTCAACCCCCGAGGTCCGGCGCCGTATTGAGTCTCGGCCGCCTCCACTCGGGGCACCCTTGCCTTCGTAAACAAAAAGGTCATTTCTGACCGTTTGCAGTATATTTTGATACACGGTAGCTGCCGACGTCCCGGCGTCAGACGACGGAACCGGTTTCTTTCATCATTCGAAGGATCAGTTCGTCGAACGGAATTTCGGTTCGGGCGATTGTTCCGCCGAGTCCGTGTCCGACACAATATTTTTTGACGGAGTC
>JAVBQW010000229.1:0-11952 GCA_031548665.1 Thermoguttaceae bacterium | reverse complement strand
CGCAATCGTTCACGTTCGGATTCCTGACGTTCTGCGCCGTTTGCGCTCTGATGACCTACGGAAAATTCCTGAGATAATCGGCGATTCTCTACAACTCGATCAATTCGTCCGGAGCCCCGAAAGGGGCTCCTCTTTTTTAGTACTGAGACAACTTGAGAAAAATGCAAGGATGAGCTAAAATGCAACAAAAGATTACTATTGCATCAAATCCGTATTTCGCGGTATTTCCATGTTTGCGGCACTTCATCAATTTGTATCCCGATTGATGGCGGCGAGGTTGGAGGACAACTGGCGATATAACGCCAAGCAGAAAGCGGGAGTCTATGGCGAAAAAAGACAGCTTGACTGAATACCTGCCGCTTCTGGACTCAATCAAGAGCCGGATTCGCCGTGCGCAGGTTCGAGCAACGCTGGCGGCCAACGCGGAAATGCTCCTACTCTATTGGGACGTCGGTCGGGTCGTCGCCGACCGCCAGAAAACCGAAGGCTGGGGAGCTGGAGTCGTCTCTCACTTGGCGGCAGACATCCGCAACGACATGCCGGAGGTTAAGGGATTTTCTGAGCGGAACATTTTTCGAATGATTCGATTTTACCTTGATTATCCTCAGTTGGCGGGGAGCGGTCTCGACGAATCTTTACTGGAAGAGTCAATTATGCCACAGGCCGTGGCACAATTACGCGACGATTCGCAGAGTCCGGCAAATTTGCCACGCTCCGTGGCGCAATTGAGTTCAGCGAATGAAATCCGGTTGGAAGTTCTTCAAAAGTACGCTTTTCTTTTGCCGTGGGGACATCACGTTTTGTTGATAGAGAAGATCAAGGATATCTCAATCCGACTCTGGTACATCAAAGAAGCCGTTGAGCAGGGCTGGACGCGGGACACCCTCGCGGCGATGATCAAGAAGGACACCTACAATCGCCAGGGAAAGGCGGTCACGAATTTCTCGCTCACGCTTCCCGCCGTCGAATCGGAGTTGACGCAGCAGCTTTTGCGGGACCCATACATCTTCGATTTTCTGACCTTGGAGGAGCCGTTCCACGAAAAGGAACTGGAAAACGCTTTGGCAGCAAACCTGGAAAAATTCCTGCTGGAGTTGGGCCACGGTTTTGCGTTCATGGGTCGGCAATACCGGCTTGAAATCAGCGATCGGGATTATTATCTCGATTTGCTGTTTTACCATCTGGACTTGCGGCGGTTCATCGTGATCGAGTTGAAGAAGGGGGAATTCCAACCGGAGTACGCCGGAAAGGTGAATTTCTACTGCTCGGCCGTGGACGATCTGCTCCGCCGACCCGGCGATGCGGCGACGATCGGCCTGATTCTCTGTCAGGAAAAGGACAAGATCATCGCCGAGTACGCCCTTCGCAGGCTCGAACAGCCGATCGGCGTGTCGGAATATGAACTGACTCGTACGCTTCCCGAGCCGTTCCGCTCGGCGCTGCCGTCCATCGAACAGATCGAAGCGGAGTTCGCCGAACGATTACTGAAGAAGCCCACCAAAAAAGTGACACGCAAAAAGAAGAAAGACTGATGACCGTTTATCTGTGCCGCGAACGTAATCAATTATGCCAAACGAAATCACAACCAATCAAGAGAACAATCCACCTGCTCGGTGGTTCGGCGATCATGTGAAAATCGACTCATCTCAACGCGATACCCTGACCGCTCCGTCTTTTCCACTTCTGCCTGTTTTCTGATACTGATTTGGAAATCTATTCGAAAGCATTGAGCACACCGTCCCGTGAAACGCCCCCTCCTTCAGATCGATACATCATGGCCTTCATTCAACTTGAGAGCGACAATCCGAACCTCTCCTTTTTGATTCGCAAGAATCCGGCGTCCGGGATGATCGTCAAGCAACTCCGGCTGGGATTGCTGTTCGGCTATTATTCGAAGAACAATCCGACGCAATTCAACTGCTGGTTCAAGGATCACGATTCTCAGGTCAGCTACGACGCCGACAAGGAGTTCGAGTTCAACGACGTGACCCGTTACAGCGCGGCGACCTTTGTCACCAACTGTTTCGACGAATTTTTTCACGACGTCGTTGCCAAGGATCAGGAAAACGATACCGTCGGATTTCAAAACACGGTTCTCATCAACTGCCTCCGAAGCCGACCGAAGCTGTTCGAGGTGTTCGACCGTTCGTTTCGGGATTTCAAGCTCGAATACGAACCGTTGGCGACCGGGTTTTATCGGATCCGTATCCACACGAACCAGACGTTGCGAAAATTGCTCTGCTTCGCCGCCGTGATCGCTTTGATCAACGCAATCCAGAATCGGGAGATGCGTTTCGTCGACGATCGGCTGCTCGTCAAGTACGCGAAATTCATCCAGTACCTCGACGCTCCCTATTTCGTGCGTTATATGTTCAAGGTGCATTTGATCCGTCGTGAGGAAACGTTCTCCCAGGTTCGCCCATTTCTTGAAACGGATTCGATCAAATTGTCGATGGGACACAATTTCCTGCAGCGGTTGCGATTTATCGAGCGGAACTTGGCCGGGGCGTCGATCATCGATGTCGGTTGCGGCGAAGGCCAGTATTTCCGGTTTGCCAAAAAAGTCGAAAGATATTACGCCATCGACCGGGATGAACAATGCCTTGAACTTTCCCGCAACCGCATGAAGAAACTCGGGGCGGAGAACATTGAGCTTTTCGAATCGCTCGCCGAATTGCCGACGATTCCCGGACGAAAAACGCTGCTTCTGACCGAAGTGATCGAACACAACACGCAGGAGGAAGCCTTCAAACTGCTCCGCCGCTGCCTGCTGCCGGAAACTCGTATCCTTGTCACGACGCCGAACCGCGATTTCAACGTTCACTACAAACGGGACAACGAGAATGAAGAACAAGACGATGAGAATGCGGAACGCAGTGTTATCGCCGTCGAGGAAACGACAGCGAACGATGATAATTTTCGTCACGATGGCCACCTGTTCGAATTCAGTGACGCCGAGTTTCGGGAGTTCATCGCAAAGGCAGTCGACGGAACCGGGGCAAGCGTCCAGTTTTTCAACCTCGGCGACAAGGTCGACGGCGTGACGCCCCAGTCGGCGGCGATGATTGATGTGCCGTAATTGGAACACGAAATACACGAAAGGACGAAAAACACGAAAAATTCCAAAATTCCGTCTTCCCCTTTTCGTGCCTTTCGTTTTTTCGTGTATTTCGTGTTCCCAAATTTCCCCCCAAGAATGCAAGACTTGATTTACAAAGAAGAAACTTACGCCATTCAAGGAGCGGTCTTCGAGGTCTACCGACAGATCGGCCACGGTTTTCTCGAAGCGGTTTATCAGGAATTCCTGCAACGAGAATTGGCTTACAGAAAAATTTCGTTCGACGCCCCAAAACAGCTTCGGCTATATTATCGTGGCGAATTGATCGAACAAACGTACCGTGCGGATTTCGTTTGCTTTGATTCGATTATCCTTGAAATCAAAGCGGTTTCGGACATTTCACCCGCTCATAAAGCTCAAGTTTTGAACTACTTGCGAATGTCGGGACTGAAACTGGGGCTGCTTGTCAATTTCGGGCATCATCCGAAGGCGACCGTTGATCGCATTGTCTATTAAGATCACGAAATACACGAAAAGGCGAAAAACACGAAATAATTCAAGATTCCGTCTCCCCCCTTTTCGTGCCTTTCGTTTTTTCGTGTATTTCGTGTTCCCAAATCCAACTCTTAAAATGAAATTTCAACTCCACACGATCATCCTGCTCTGCGGCCCTTCCTGTTGCGGAAAGACGTTTTATGCCAAGAGTGCTCTGATTCCCAGCCTACGGGCATTGGAAAACGGCTTTCGGCTCAACATTCAATACGTTGCCTCGGACGATCTGCGAAAGGACGTGTTGGGCGATCCGGAGATGGATTTGCGAGACGTGAGAAATACGTTCCGGCTGAAGTTCGCCAGCGAGGCCGCCTTCGCGCTTCTCGAACAGCGGGTCGAGCAACTCACATCTTTCCCGATCAACGCCGAATTCGTGATCGTCGATACGACGGCACTCAACGAGGATTTTCGGGCGAAAATGATCAAGATCGCCCAACGGAACCATTATAATATCGACCTGATTCTCTTCGACCTGTCGACTCGCGAGTATTATCGATATGCCGGAGAGGCCGATTACGTTACGAATCACATCCGTCGGATGCGGACGGAGGTTTTTCCGCACATCGGGACGAACAACTACGGCCAGGTTCTGCGAATCAAGGATCGCGAGAATCCGCCGCCAATAGAGGAAATCGCCGATTTCGATTTGTTCCGAAAATGCCATTTCACGGAGGACGCCGTGGTCGTCGGTGACTTGCACGGCTGCCTTGAGCCGCTGATCGAAATCGAAAAGGTCGCGAAAGACTTGCCGCTCATCGTTGTCGGCGACGTGATCGATAAAGGTCCCGACTCGCTCGGCGTCTTGCGGCATTTGAAAAATAATCCGGACAAATATCCGCAGCACCTGTTGGGCAATCACGAAGGTTACGTCTACCGTTATCTTCGGGGCCAGGCGACCGAGAGTCCGAAGCACGATTATTACACCTCGATTCCGCAGTATGAAAACAATGCCGAGTTTCGGGAGTTGATCGATTGGTATTTCGAGACGGCGATTCCCTTCGTGAAAATCCGCGACTCGGTTTACGCGACGCATGCACCTTGCGAGAACAAGTATATCGGCAAAGTCGATTCCGTCTCGATGCGCAAGCAGCGTTACGCCCCGGTTTCCGAAGAAATCATCGAGATGACCCGCAAGGAGGCGAACATCTGGTTTCCTCGCCATCTCTTTGGCCATGCGGCATTTCAGCGTGTTTTCGAGTGTCAAAACAAGATCGGGCTCGACACCGGCGGCGTGTACGGGAACGTTTTCTCCTATTTCATGGGTGGTAAAGTTCGCGGTATCCATGCCAAGACGACGTATTCGGAACACAAATTGCTCGACGTGCCGAACATGGGATTCGATCCGGACGAGTTGGACGATTTCGAACGGCAGCGAATCGATTACTGTGTCCGCGAGAAGATCAACTTCGTCAGCGGGACCATCGCTCCGACCGCCTCCGATCCGGACCGAATGAAGATCGAGCCGATCGAAACGGCGATTGAAGCGTTCCGTGCGAAGGGGGGCGACGTGATTCACGTCCAGCAAAAATACATGGGCTCCCGCTGTGAAGCCTACGTTTCACGCGACTTGAAACAATGCCGTTTGACAAGCCGCAACGGTTATCGGATCAAGCGATTACACGACCGTAACGGCGAGGACATTACCGATTTGAGGCCGGTTTACGAGTCGATCCTTGCGCAACCGAAAATCGCGGCGATCTTCGAGAAATATCCCGAAGCGGAAATGATTCTGCTCGACGGCGAGCTGATGCCGTGGTACGCGATGGGCAAGGAACTGATCGAAAACCAATACCGACTGATCGAACGGGCCGCCGCGACGGAGTTCGAGTTGCTCAAGTCGACCGGTTTCGAGGAAGTACTGACAGAGGAATATGCGCATCCGAATTATGAACTGTTCCTCAAGGACAAAAACGTTTTGGACAAGATCGTCAATTCGAATAAAAAGACGACGTACAAGTTCTTGAGGAATTATCGTCACGTTCCGGTCGCCGACATGGAGCGGTATTTACAAGTCTATCGGAAACAGATCGCGATTTACGGCACGGCGAGGCCGATTGAGTATTGTCCGTTCGACATTTTGAAAATCGTCAACCGAGACGGCTCGGAAATTTTGTTCCGTGATACGCCGGTCGACGAGCGCTACGACATGGTTTCCCGCGATGCCGGACTTCTTATCGATTTACGCAACGAAGAGGAAGTCGCCCGGCTGATCGAATATTTCGTCAACCTACCGCCGGAAACGGAAGGTCTCGTCCTCAAATGCAACAAGCCGGGCCGCTCGCGGATTTACATGCTCAAAGTCCGCAACGAAAAATATCTGACGATCATTTACGGCTTCGATTATCTGGAGCCGGTCAAGAACGAATCGCTCATCCGCAAGAAAAACATCTCGAAGAAACTGAGCGTTTCGAACCGGGAATACGAACTCGGTTGGAGCCTCGCGGCGATTCCGCAGAACGCCATCCACGGAGAAAACGAGGAATATCGCCGTGCGCTCGCCGCCCTCATTTTCGAAGAACGCAAGGAAACCGGCCTCGATCCGAGATTGTAGAAAGGTGCTGTCAGACTGCCATCATCGATTTCCGACAGCGGTTTTTTCTGTTTTGTAAAACTTTGCCTCTTCCGAAAATCCGTGCTTTTCGTGGAACGCAATCAGGGCGTCGAGGCGTTTATCCAAATCCACCCCAGTCGCTAGTTTCAGCTTGCCGAGACACTCCGGACAAAGCCACAACGGCGTGGCATCCGCTTCCTCCAAGTGATTGACGCCGTTCAGGTTGCAGCGGTATTGCGTACAGTGAAGCATCGAAAACATGTGCAATGTTTCGTGCGTCGCCAATCGGAGAGTACGTTTCAGGCAGAGAGCATAAGATTCGTCCGATTCCGTTGGATCGCCGTTACGGTAAATGGACCAGACGCCGACCCGGGCTTGATAGGCGGCGTAACCGAACACGAAATTCCAGCCGTCACCCGGATAGAGATCATGAGCCGTGAAAGCGATCATCGCGCAGGCGTCTTTCGGTAGTCGCGGCTGAAGCACTTTTTCCAGGATGTAACTCGTCAGCAACTGGTGGTTTCCCCACGACGGATGCGTCCGCTGAGCGTTTTTCGGAAAACGGTCTACCGACATCGGCGGCAACATTTTCACCGGCAGACCGAAGTAAATCTCCAGGTATTCTTTTGCGATCCCGATGATTTCTTTCTGCTTTTCCGTCATGCTCCCCATTATTTGGACGTAAACAGTTTTTCGTCCGGGAACGGCCTTCACATATTTCGCCTTCCGGTATTCCGCCAACGTTTGGCCGGGCTCCTTGTGTTCCGCCAACCACTCGCCGGGTTTGGGCGGTTGCAACGTTTCGTGAAGCGGAACCAGTTTCGCAAGGGAGCCGGGAAGCGTCGATTGGGCCGAAAGATGGTAAGTGTACAAAAACATACAACACAGCAAGCCGAACAATCGTAAAACCGTCATCTCGTTGTCCTCCCATTTAGCCGGACGTCGCAGACGCCGGAGAAATCACCAAGTTGTTGAAAAGTTCATGCAACGGCTCCCAGCCCGGTTTCTCGCGGCGGGGAAATTTTTCTGCTTCTTTCGGAAGACGTTCGCAGGTCGAACGTATCCAGTCCGTTAGCGGTGACGGTACGACAATTTTATTCTTTTCAGCGGCGACCTCTTTCTGAACGAGAAGATCGTCGATCATGGAATGCAATGCGGTGTCAATTTTCGTTTCGTCGAGCAATCGCGAAAATTCCGTCGGCGGCATCAATTGAGATTGCACGATCCACTGACCGGCTAACAGCGGACGCAAAATGTAAAACAGCTTTTTGATTCCGACCGGCTCGTTTTTGTACACTGGCTCCGTAAAATTCGCCGCAATGCCGAGATAATGATGAACCGCCTTGATCGGATTAAAATAGAGCGGAATCAACTCTCGAATCCGTTGCGAAAAGTCGCCGTTCGATTCGTAAACGATTGGGCTGCCGAGTTGTTCGTTCATCGACGGATTGCACGCCGCGAAGAGCCTGAATGCCTTCCGCAAATCCCAACCGGAATAGTCGAGGTCGCCGTTAAACCATTCGAGCGTGTCCTTCGGTTCGTCGAGCCGCAGATACCACTGGAGCGGATGAACGTAAAAGAACCGAACATCGTAATCGCTGTCCGGCGACGGAAATCCCCACGCCCGACTCCCCGACTCGGCGGCGAACAAGACGCGGCAATCGTGTTGTTGTTCGATTTCCCGAAGACCGGCGATGATTGGTTCCTGGTCCATGTGTCATATCCCAATTTATTCCTGTTTGTCGATCTTGCCGGGATCAAGTAACATGTGGATTCCAACGGCTGGGGTGCCATGACAATCGGTATCCCTGGTTTCGTAGAGATCAATATCTGTTTGAGCCGCTTCTGCCTCCAACAAAGCGATAATGATTCCCCAACCAGGCGCGATGGAATATATTCCGCCGTGTACGGCGACGAGCATGTCTAATCCTTTACCAAGAATTGTCTTGAGCCTGAAAATGAAAATTCCAAGTATACATCCGGGTAGCAGGAACATCGCCATAAACAAGACAAAAAGATATCCTGCTACCGGGGATTCAAGACCGTAGCCGAGTATTGCGACGTACACGGGAAGGATGCCAAGTACGGCAGATACCGATTGAAACCACCCCCAAAAAAGTACACGCTTCCGAAGCAGTCGAACGGTATTCCACTCTTCTCTCGTGAGGTTTGGAGATTCAAAAAGTTTGCGGTAAAGGGCCATGTCAGTAAAAAAACAAGGGTGCATCAACTTCCTATGAACCGCTGGTCAATTCCCATTCTGCCGTCAATTGCGAAAGTAGCCGGTCAATCGCCGTCGTGTCCGCCGTTTCGGGAAGCTTCGAGTTTTGCAGCGTTTCGCTCAATTCTTCAAGTTTGGCGTCAACCATGCGGATCAATTCGTCGTATGGATATTTTCCCTGGCGGATGTCGAGTAGCATTCGGAGTTGCTCTCCTTCAAACCGGACGAGCGGAACGCCGTGTTTCAAAATGTTCTCGCCGGAAAGGAGCAGGCGGAACGTGTGCATCATGTTCTTGGCGTCGTAATCCTGTTCGCCGCGTTCCTGTGACTGCCACCGGGCGTCATTGCGATGGGCACGCCATTCCCAGTAATTGGCATGGTCTCGCAACGCCCGTTCATGTTCCGCCCGATTGTAAATCAACAGTCCGATGCAGCGGGTATTTTCGTCCGTTTTCGGAATCGATTCACAGACGAGCATTCCATTGCGAAAAACGCCGCGAGTTTTTTCTTCAAAACGGTAAAGCCGGTAGGTGTTGCCGAGTTGTTCCATTGCCGCGCAGGAACAAAACGACAGATCGATATCGCTTTTCGTAAACGGAATCGGTCGGTAGGGAAATTGATTCTTCGGAGTTTCCCGGGGTACGAACCAACAGAAATCGAGTTCCGTCGGCTTTTGTTCCGGTTGCGGATTATTGACCCATTTATTTTGTCCCTTGGCACGTTTGATCTGGGCGGCGGCGTAGTTGACGTGCGAGGTGTACGCCTGTTTTGTGATGAAAATCTCGCGGCGGTCCAAGAGACGTTGCATGAACGGAGCCTCGAAAACCCGGCAATCGGACGGCATGAAGAGCATTTCGACGATGTTCGGGTTCGCCGTCGACGCCAGTTCGAGGAACCTCTTGAGCGTGTAATACGTCGTGTTGTTCCGCTCGTCGGCGATCTGCTTGACCGGTTCGTGGATCGACAGGTAGTACCGGCTCGGCAGGGCGAAAATGCCACGATAATCCTCGTCCGACTCCGGCTTCGACGTTCCGTAAGCCCGGCTGCCGACCAAGTACGTCGCGAGAATCGTCTCGGCGTATTTAGTTCGCAGCATATCGGGATCGACGGAATGGAGATCGGCGTAGGAGTTCATGAAACATCTAGCAGGGGTTGGCCTCCGGAATTTAATGTTCAAGCGGTTTTCTACCGACGTTTCTGTTTGACGATCGGCCCGGCTTCGAGTTCGTCGAGCAGTTTCATCAAACTCGACTTGCGGCGGTGTTTGGTCCGGATGTCCTTGATGATTTTCGCCCACTCGCGACCACGTTTTGCTTTTTCCAAGGCCAGTTTCGCCTTTCTCAAATGCGAGATCGCCATCGGATAATGGCTCGTCGAGGTCGTGTCCATTTCCTCTTCCGCCGCTTTTCGATAGATTTCGAACGCCCGGCCCGGATGGGACGAGATCACGGCTTCGGCGACCTCGAACACATCGACACGTCGTTTTTGTGACGGTTTATTTTTCAAGGCGTCAAACCAGCGGACGACATCGCCGTGACGGTTTTCCGTGATCGCCCATTCGCAGAGAACATCATAACGTGAACCTGCCGTATCAGGTTTCGGTTGGAAGAAGAACACGGGGATCGGCCAATCTTTTTTTGCAGTCGGAGACGATTTTTTACCGGCCAGTGTTATCGTAACGGCTGCCGGGAGTTCGCCGTTCAGGAGAAACGTATCGATTCCACGACGGATGATCGGTTCGGTGTTGAGCATCTTCGCCGTCTTCAAGAGCGGCAGGATCGTTTCGCGTTCCGGGTCGCGAAAGAATTCCGCCGCCTGGATCGACGCCAATGTCGGCCGATCCTTTCTTTTCTCCGCAACGGTTTTGAGTCTCCGCATCCAATCCCGATCGTGAAAATCGTTTTTCGAAATCGAGGGAAGCCGTTTGCGAAGTTGTTCTACGGCGATTTTTTCCGCCTCGTCGAGGCAACCGACTTCAATCAATCGGTCGGCGAGCATTTCTTGCTCACCACGCTTCGGGGCTTCTTTTCGTAACAGATCGGTTGCCTCCTCCCGCCGTTTGCCTTTGTCAAGAGCGGAAACGATCCGTTTCAGTTGGCGACGATTTCGCGGCTCAGACGATTTTTTATCCATCTCGGCAATCAGCTTGTCGGCGACATCGGACCAGACTTTGGACGACCAAGAGTGTTCCTGAAGCGTCTTTTCCATGTCGTCGATCATCGCGAATTGATCCAGGGCGTCCATCTCGTAGGACCACAGGATGATCTTGACCGGATCGGATTTTGAGGCGAGCAGCACCTTGGCGACGGTATCGAAGACTTCACGAAACTCGTAATCGTCTTCGGCACCGGTCGCTTCGAGGAAACGGCCGCCTTTTTTGAGAAGGTGCCGCACGATTTTATCGAGAACCGGAAGCGGGGCGACGGTTTTTTTGCATTGTTTGACAAGTTCCGTGACGGAATCGAGATCGGCGGACGGACCGCCACCATAATGGCCGCCGTAGTATCCGAAATTTCCGATCTCGAGCCCTTGGTCGATCATCTCGACGGCTTCCCGAACAAGTTGATCGGACTTTCCTTTTTTCGAAACGGATTCCACGAAAAGCTCCTGTTCGAATTGTTTGCGAACGGTCGGGTGGTCCTCGGCGAGTTGCATGATGAGATCGACGAGTTCCTCCGGCTGCTGAGCATTCAGCTTTTTTCGCAACGCTTCCGGCTTGAAATTCCGTTCGGCGGTCGCAACTTTCGTCGTACGTCGAATCCGCTTACGGGGCGGAAAGTCATCGTCCTCCTCTTCCCAGTCGTCGCTCCAATAGCCATCGTCGTCTTCATCAACATCGTCTTCGATGTCGATTTTCAGTGCCGACTTCTTGCCGGTGGGTGAGGTGATTTCCCAAACGCCATCCTTGAGTTCGGTGCAACCGAGGATCGGCTTATCGTGGGCGAGGATATCCAAAAACGTCCCGATGACCGCGACGCCGTGCTTGCAGTCGGCCCCGACGGGGCAGGAACAAGCCGAAACCAAAATGAATTGGTTTTTCCGTCGCCCTTTTTCAATGGAAACGACCGTTTGATATTCTTCAGTGCCTTGGACGATTCCAAGGAGATTTTTCCCATCCTCGGTCGCCCAAAGTGTTTCAACCTGATGAGAATCGGCATAGTCGCGACCCCGCTGTGCCGTCTTCGTACCAAAGCGGTCTGTGAGGTCGCTCCAAGTCAGATTTTCCCAGAATTCGCGAACGACCTTGGGAAATTTGGCAGCCGCTGATCGAGAGGCGGATTTAGGCAAAGATGGCTTGGCCGGTGACTTTTGACGGGACATGAACTGAAAAGGCGGCAATAGGACGGCGTGAAAAAATTCATTCTATCTGCTTTCGTATCCAAAGGCAATTCACCCGAATTACGAATAAATTCGTGCAAAATTTCATTTTGACCCAAATTTGACCCAAAATCGTGCGTTGACCCAAGTTTGCCCCACAAAAAATAAGCACTTTTGAGTGGTTTTGGTAGGGATTGCAACGAATGCAATGTTGGTGTAAACTATTGTGCACAATCAACTTCAGGCGAAACC
>JAVBQW010000097.1:0-11444 GCA_031548665.1 Thermoguttaceae bacterium | reverse complement strand
CTGAAAAACGTTCGTCAACAGATGATTGACAGGAGCGCCCATGAAATTCAAAGCCGACGAGATAGCTTCCGTAATCCAGAAGGAAATTGAACAATACGAACAGAAGATCGACGTCCGTGAAGTCGGACGCGTCCTCGAAGTCGGCGACGGCATCGCGCGCGTCTACGGCCTCTCCGGCGTGATGGCCGGCGAAATGATCGAGTTTCCGAACGGCGTCATGGGATTGGCGTTCAACCTCGAGGAAAACTCGGTCGGAGCGATCATTCTGGGCGACTATCTGAAGCTCAAGGAAGGGGACGAAGCGAAGACGACCGGCGAACTCCTGCGGGTTCCCGTCGGCGACGCCGTGCTCGGCCGTGTGCTCGACCCGCTCGGTACTCCGCTGGACGGCAAGGGACCGGTTGCGACGACGCAGTTCCGCGAAGTCGAAAGTCCCGCTCCGGGGATCGCGGATCGTCAACCGGTTCGGGAATCGCTGCAAACCGGTATCAAGGCGATCGACGCGATGACGCCGATCGGTCGCGGTCAGCGTGAGTTGATCATCGGCGACCGCAAGACCGGCAAGACCGCGATTTGCATCGACACGATCATCAACCAGAAGGGAACCGGCGTCAAGTGTTTCTACGTGGCGGTCGGCCAAAAGGACTCGACCATCGCGGGAATCATCGAAACGTTGCGAAAATACGGCGCGATGGAGTACACGACAGTGATCGTCGCCGGTGCGAGTGCTCCGGCTCCGCTCCAGTACATCGCACCGTATTCCGGTGCCGCGATGGCCGAGTACTTCATGTACAATGGACAGCACACCTTGGCCGTTTACGACGACTTGTCGAAGCAGGCCGCCGCTTACCGTCAGATTTCGCTCCTCATGCGACGTCCGCCGGGTCGTGAAGCGTTCCCCGGCGATATTTTCTACTGTCATAGTCGGCTCCTCGAACGGTCCGCGAAGCTGTCGAAGGAACTCGGCGGCGGTTCGTTGACGGCGCTGCCGATCGTGGAAACGTTGGAAGGGGAAGTCTCGGCGTACATTCCGACGAACGTGATTTCGATTACGGACGGACAGATTTATTTGCAGCCTGACTTGTTCTTCCGTGGTCAGCGTCCGGCGATGAACGTCGGTATTTCGGTCAGCCGCGTCGGCGGTTCGGCACAGATTCCGGCGATGAAACAGGTTTCCGGTGGTATGCGTCTCGACATGGCGGCGTTCCGCGAATTGGAAGCGTTCGCCCAGTTGGGAACCGACCTCGACGCCGCGACACAGGCTCGTCTCGACCGTGGTTATCGGATCAACGAACTGCTCAAGCAGGGATTGTGCAAGCCGATGCATGTGATCGACCAGGTTTGTGTGATCTTCGCCGGAACGCGCGGATACCTCGACAAGGTGAAGATTACCGACGTTCCCCGTTGGGAAGAAGATTTCCTGAACTTCATGCACGACAGCAAGAAGGAACTCTGGCAAAAGGTCGCCGACGAGAAAAAGCTCTCGCCGGAACTGACCCACGACATGGAAAAAGCCTGCGACCAGTTTTCACGGAGTTTCGTTTCGAAATAATGCAATCAGAGCCGCGATTTCGGAGGAAACCATGGCAACGACGGAACTGGAAAAACCGAAAACTCGAAAACGTTCCGCAAAGTCGTTACGGAACGAGATTCGGGATCGCCTGAAAAGCATCGACGACACCGATTTTTTACGTGGTATGTTGTTGTTGGTTCGCGATAAAGAGCCGGACTTGCCGGAC
Source organism: Thermoguttaceae bacterium (assembly GCA_031548665.1). Taxonomy (GTDB): domain Bacteria; phylum Planctomycetota; class Planctomycetia; order Pirellulales; family Thermoguttaceae; genus WRKP01. Next base: position 9,705 of record JAVBQW010000097.1, on the reverse strand, counting down.
GAACTGTTGAAAAAACTAGAGGCCGGCGAACGGGATATCGCCGAAGGTCGAGTTATTTCCAATGAAGAGTTCGTGAAATGGGTCGAACAAAAACTGAGCGAACACTAAGTTGGTCCGTTCAGGCACAGACAGACGTTGCCGCGATTATTGATTTTTACAACGAGCGAAACGGAAATTCGGTCTACAGCCGACAACTGACGACCGAATTTCAAGCGAAGATGGATCGCGTCGTCGCTAATCCTTATTCGGGTGAGGTGATGAAAAAGGGAATTCGTTTTGTGGTCGCGATGCCGTACCAGTTGTTTTATCGAGTCACGAAAACGGAAATAATCGTCGTCGCCGTTTGGGACGGTCGCCGCGATCCGAAAACGTTGGAATTGATCCGTTAGCCGCTCCGCCCTGCGGAACGCTGAAGTTGAAACAGGAAATGAGCCATTTTGAGAACTGAGCGCGACGTGCGGCGACGCTGCCCGTTGCCGGTTGTTATCTATGTTTTGACACTGTTCATTACATTGGGGATCGCAATAACCGCTCCGTGGTATACCGGAACTTATAGAGATATGTTCCCATTCAGCCAAAATTGGCAGCCGATGGGAAAGGGATTTGTCGTAAGCAAAGAAACACACTCGGAATACTCATACGCTCGTCGCGGATATTGGACGAACAGGAAAATTTGGCGAGACTACCTTGTCTATCGATTTTACTGGCCTTATACCTCAAAAACAGATGAAAGCTTGATAAAAATCGGGACTTGCTTTTCGGCGAACAATATAAATAGATGTGAACAAAACAGTGTGGTCGAGATTGTTTCGTATCGTAATGATCCGACACTAGTCAAAATTCGTGGAACGAATTCCACCTATCAAGGACCGGGAGTTTTTTACGCTGTTTGTGCCTTTGTTTTCGTGATGTTTTGTTTCGTCCCCGTACTCGTTAAATACAGTAAAAAGAACAATCACCCTCGGTCCTCCGCTTTCCCTTGAAAGAAAATCAGGGCGAGAGGTATTCAACGACAGAAAAATTAACTGACGAAAACAAGACTTGGTGAGCGGGGCGAACAGCCCTCACCCTGACCCTCTCCCAGAGGGAGAGGGGACGGTAAGTTGGACCGGGTCGGAAGAAATAGACCGAGTGGGATCGCGGATGTCGGTTCTCCTGACTCCTAACTCCTAACTCCTGACTCCTAGCGTAAGATGGCCAAAGCACGAGCACTCGACAAGCGTCGCAAATCGATCAAGAGCATCCGCAAGATCACGCGGACGATGGAACTGGTCGCCACCGCCCAATTCAAAAAGGCGATGGACCGTGCCGTCGCCGCCGACTCGTACACCCAACGACTCGTCGGACTCGTCAACGATCTGACCCATTCCGGTCTCGAACTGAACCATCCGCTCCTCGTCGAACGGAAACAGGACCGCTCCCAAAAGGACGTCGCCCTTCTCGTCCTCAGCGCCAACCGCGGAATGTGCGGCGGCTACAACGCCGGCGTCATGCGGCTCGCGATCCAACGGCTCAAACAACTCCAGGACGACTACGCCGGCGTCCACCTCGAAGTCTCCGGCAAACGGGGTATCGGAGCGTTCAAGTTTAGAAAATCCGAAATGGTGCAAGCTTACACCCATTTTCAGGACAAGCCGACGCTCGAACAAGTTACGGAAATCGCTGACCGATATCTCGAAGAGTTCACGGCGGACAAAATCGACCGGCTCGACGTCTGTTACATGAAATTCGTGTCGCTCAGCCGACAGTATCCGGTCGTCGAAACGCTGCTCCCGATCACGTCGCTGACCGCCGAGGGCGACGTCAACGCGATCAAGGACGAAGGCAAAGTCGACCTGAAAAGAGCGGCCGCCGTCGTCGGAGCCGACAAAATCACGGCCAACGCCACCGACATGGGCGCCGCCGGACTGAAAGCCCGGGGAAGCGCCCAATTCGAATTCCTGCCGTCGCCGGAAAGCATTTTGGAAGAGCTGATTCCCAAGGCGTTCAAGGCGAAACTGTTCAAATGCTTCCTCGACGCCGCCGTCGGCGAAACGATCGCCCGAATGGTCGCGATGAAAGCTGCCACGGAAAACGCCGACAAAATGATCGGTTTGCTCACCACGTCGTACAACCGGGCCAGGCAGTCGCAAATCACGAACGAAATCCTCGAAATCATCAGCGGGGCCGACGCCCTCGAAAACGCCTGACAGTTTGTCGCCATTAGCCGGTACTCCGGCGCAACTCGGTGAGGAGAAAATCATGGCAACGACCGAATGGGATCAACGAGAGCTTGTGAAAGATGCCATTCGACAACGATTGGAAAGCGTCGACGACCCGCAGATTTTGGATGTCGTGTTGACGCTGGCCGACAAGTACCACCATCCGCGTCCGTTAACGAAGGAACAACTCAAGGATATTGAAATCAGTAAACGACAGTTCGAAAACGGAGAATGGGTCGACCACGACGACTTCATGAGGGAACTCGATCGGGAGTTCGGAACCGATGAAGGTTAAATGGTCGCATGTCGCCAAGAGACAGTTTAATGACATTCTTCGGTTTTATCGAGATCGCAACGGTTCTCCACATTATGGAAATCGACTGAAATCGAGCGTTCGGAAGATTATCGAATACGTTAAAGAAAGTCCTTTGTACGGCGAATATTTGGAGTCCGAAAAAAAGCGAAGGGTTTGTGTGGAATACTTCGAATTGATTTACGAAATCAAGAACGGAGCCATCGAAATCTCTTCGTTTCGCGATGCCCGACGAGATTGGGAACGATGACGGAGGAAACCATGGCAACGACCGAATGGGACACCCGACGACTGGACGAAGCCAAGGCCGCCTTGCGACAACGAGTCGACGATATGATCGAGCAAGTCGACGACTGGCAAATACTGGAACGTTTGGCGAACGGTCTCGATGAAATCGTGTCGCAAAATAAAATTTATACCTTGACGCCGGAAGTCAAAGCGGCCTTGGAGCGAAGCCGCAAGGATTACGCCGAAGGACGTTGGACCGATCACGAGGAATTCATGATGGAACTGGATCAATGGTTCAACGAAAACGAATAGGATTGAGGTGGACGGCGGAAGCCCAAACGGAACTCCGGGAAATCTTCGGTTTTTACCGGAAAAGAAACGGCTCGGTGGTTTACGGGAGGAAAATCAGAGACGATATCGGAAAGCGTTTGAACCAAATTCGCGAATGGCCCGAGACCGGTGAAGTGATCGAAGACGGTCCCACCCGATTTTTTATCGTCGATCATTTCGTTGTCGTTTTCGAGTTCGATCGCAAAGAGAACAATATCGTCGTCCATGCGGTTCGTGACGGACGACGTGAAACCGTATTCGACTGATCGGAGAAAACCATGGCAACGACCGAATTGTTGAATCGTGAAACGGTGCTGAAAGAAGGACTGAAACGTCGAATCGATGAAATACACGACGACGAGCTCCTTTGTGAAGCGACGCTCCTTTTGGGACGGAAAGTGTATCCGCTGTCGCCGAAAGAGCGGACAATCCTCGATGCGGCGGACCGGCGGTTGGACGAAGGAAAAGGTTTGCCCGACGAAACCGTACAGGATGAGATCGAAAAATGGTTCGAAAGTCTCGAAAAAAACGTCGGTTGATTTGGGACGAAGAAGCAAAAAAACAATGGAGAAATATCCTTGCTTTTTTCGTGAAGCGAAACGGGTCGATGGCCTATTCCCGGAGATTGAACATTGCCTTGCGGTCCCTCCTCGAATTGTTGCGAGACAATCCGGAGATGGGAGAGTTGACGGACAAAAACGGAACGCGACGCTTCGTCGTGGAAAATTACGCCCTGTTTTATCGAATCGGAGTGGATTCAATCGAGGTCGAAGCGATTTTGGATGCGCGACGAGATCCGGAATTGCTCGGTTTGTCGTGAAAGTGTTTGAATGCCGCGTTTCCTTCGAACGCCCCATTGGGCCCCGTTTACTGTAGTATTGAAAAACCATGGCAACGACCGAATTGGACGAAATCAAGGCGGGACTTTTGCATCGAATCGAGGAAGTCGACGACCTTGGGATGATGGAACGAATCGCCGAATCGGTCGACCGCTTGACGATTCCGGAAACATATCTTCTTTCGGAGGGAGAGCGCGATGCGGTGAGAAAAGGTCGATGTCAAGCGGAAAACGGATTGCTGCTCGACGCGGAAGACGTTTACGGCAGGGCGATGAATCGATTGCGGGAACAAGAACATGGCCGTTAAGTGGACGCCGGTCGCCGAAGAACAATTGAACGATGTTCTTTGGTTTTATACGAACCGCAATGGAAGTTCGGCTTACAGCATCAAATTATTGGGAAAGATCACGAGAAAGCTTCAACTCGTTTCGAAAAATCCGTACAGCGGCATGAAAACCGACGAAGATGGTTTACGAATGGTGTTCGTCGACAACGTCAAGATTTTTTATTCCGTTCACGGTCGGACCATCGAAGTCGATCATCTTCGAGGCGCCCGGCAAAACGATGATTAGGATTTCGACATGGCAACGACCGAATTGATCGGCGAAGAACAGGAACTGAAAGCGGACCTGATTCGAAGTCTCGAACTCGTTCACGACATTCGATTCCTGCGAGACCAACTGGCGACGATCCGTGAATTCACGGCGGAAAGCGATGAAGATGTTTACGAACCAACGCCGGAAGAAGAAAAAATGATCGACGAAAGATTGGCCGCCCTCGACGCGGGACATTGGATCACCGGGGAAGAAGCACGAAAAAGTATCGATGAATGTCTGAGAAACCTCGCGAAAAACTACCCTTGAAATGGATCGATGAAGCGAAAGAAGAATGGGAACAAATTCTTGCGTTCTTTGCTCGTCGAAATGGTTCCGTGACTTATTCGCTGAAATTGGATGCGGAATTGCAGCAAATCCTTGAACGTCTCCGTGACAATCCCCACATGGGGCAACGAATGAGAAAGAAAAATGTGCGACGTGTCACGTTCCAGAATTATGCGCTGTTTTTTCGAGTGAAATCGAATTGTTTAGAAGTCGTCGCCGTCGTGGACGCCCGACGGAACGTTCCTTTGGACTAATACAAAGTTAGGTGTGATAACAGCCGGAATGGAGGCGTACTCGCCGTAATGACGGTTCGTCGTTTTACCAGATGTTCGGAACCGGAGGAAACCATGGCAACGACGGAATTGATCGGCGAAGAGCAGGAACTGAAAACGGACCTGATTCGAAGTCTCGAACACGTTCACGACATTCGGTTCCTGCGCGGCCAACTGGCGATGGTCCGGGAATACACGGCGGAAAGCGATGAAGATGTTTACGAACCAACGCCGGAAGAGGAAAAGATGATCGACGAAGGGATTGCCGAGCTTGACGCGGGACTTGGAATTTCAGGAAAAGAAGTCGAGAAAAAAGCAAACGAATGGCTTCGGAATTACAAAAAGACCGCGAGGTAATTTGGTCGCCGAAAGCGGAAAAACAATGGGACAAAATTCTGTTGTTTTATTGTGAACGAAACGGCTCGAGCGATTATTCCGTCAAATTGAACGGGAAAGCTCACCGAACCCTTGAGATTTATGCGGCGCAACCCACTTTGGGACAACGTACCAAACGAAAAAATGTTCGTCGCTGTATTGTGGAAAAATTCGTCCTGTTTTATCGAATCATCGAAGACAAATTAGAAGTCATCGCCGTCGTGGACGCCCGACGGAACGTTCCTTTGGATTAAGGCATCCGCTTAAAAATAAAATACCCAGACGCGCTTCGCGGCTAAAACGCAAGCGGACCGCCAAACGGGTATAAAACATTCGAGCAGAAGTCTAATGCAAAACAAAGACCGCGAATACTGTATTCGCATCGAATCACTATTAACCCATTTTACTTAGCACCCCTTGATTACAGGAGTTTTCATGAAAAATTTCGTGCGATTTTTTCTCGCGCTGGGCATTATGACGCTGGGCGCGGCAACAGGTTGGGCGAGCGAAGCCAGCCTCCAAATTCCCGACCTCCACATGGGAACCTTCGAGACGCTCGGTGGTATTTCCGCGTGGAATCTCCTCGCTGTTGGTGCCGGCGTGATCGCCATCACCTTGTTTTTCAGCTTGTTCCTTTCTTTTCAAGTCTGGAAATTGCCGGTTCACAATTCGATGGCGAAAGTCTCGAACATCATCTACACGACCTGCTGCACTTATCTGATTCAACAGATGAAGTTTCTGGTCTACCTGTTCTGCTTTATCGCGGTCGCTTACGGGATTTACATTTTCTCGATGCCCACCGAAGCGGCGCATGAAGGAGCGGCCCCGACGTCGCCTCTTTCGACGCTCCTTCAGGTCCTCCTCTATGCGGTCATCGGCATGGCAGGTTCCTGCCTTGTCGCTTGGTACGGAATCCGCGTCAACACGTTCGCCAATTCCCGGACCGCGTTTGCCGCTCTCAAGGCGCGACCGTGGGACGTCGTCAATATTCCGCTTCGCGCCGGAATGAGCGTCGGTTTGTTCCTGATTTCGTTGGAATTGGTTATGATGGTGTACATTCTCCTCATGGTTCCGCGTGAAATCGTCGGCTTGTGCTTCCTCGGTTTTGCGATCGGTGAATCGCTCGGCGCCTCCGCGCTGCGTATCGCCGGCGGTATTTTCACGAAGATTGCCGACATCGGCTCCGACCTGATGAAGATCGTCTTCAAGGTCGGCGAAGACGACCCGCGTAACCCCGGCGTGATCGCCGACTGCACCGGCGACAACGCCGGCGACAGCGTTGGTCCGACCGCCGACGGATTCGAAACCTACGGCGTGACCGGTGTCGCGCTCATCTCGTTCATCGTCTTGGCCATCACGCCGGAAATGTTGATGAACGGTCCCGGAAAGACCATGTTCGAAACCTGGCTCGCCTCGCCGTTCGCCCAAGGTCTCGAAGTGATCCAAAGCGCCGCGGACAAAACCGCTGCCGGAGCCAAATATCTCGCCGAAGATCTCCAGGCCAAACTGATCGTCTGGATTTTCGCGATGCGATTCCTCATGGACTGTCTCTCCGGATGCGCCTACTTCATCAATCAGGCGATTTCCGAGAAGAAATACGGCAACCTGAAGGAATTCGACTTCGAAGAGCCGTTGATGCGATTGATTCATATCGCCGCGATTCTCTGCATCTCGACCTCGTTCATCATGAGCTGGCTCCTGCTGCACGACTTCGCGAATTATGCCTGGCTCAAACTGGCCGGTATCATCGCCTGTGGAACCGTCGCGGCGGTACTCATTCCGGAGTTCACGAAAGTTTTCACCAGTTCGAAATCGCTGCACGTCAAGGAAATCGTGACGGCTTCCCGCGAAGGCGGTCCGTCGCTGAACATTTTGTCCGGAATCGTGGCCGGTAACTTCGGCGCGTTCTGGACCGGCGGTTTGATCGCCGTCCTGATGGCCATTGCGTATTTCATCGCCGGATTCGGACTCGACCAGATTCTCGGTCCGCACGCTCCGGTGTTCGCCTTCGGTTTGGTTGCGTTCGGATTCCTCTGCATGGGGCCGGTGACGATCGCCGTCGACAGCTACGGTCCGGTGACCGACAACGCCCAGTCGATTTTCGAACTCTCGCAAATTGAATCGATTCCGGGAATCTCCGAAGAAATCGAACGGGATTTCGGCTTCAAGCCGGACTTCGAAATCGGCAAGCACTATCTCGAAGCGAACGACTCGGCCGGTAACACGTTCAAGGCGACCGCCAAGCCGGTGCTGATCGGGACGGCCGTTGCCGGAGCGACGACGATGATTTTCGCGATCATCCTGTTGCTCACGAACCTCGGCGTCTTGAGCCTCGAACTGACGAACGCCCCGGTGATCCTCGGGTTGATCTGCGGTGGAGCCGTCGTGTTCTGGTTCTCCGGTGCGTCGATGCAGGCCGTGACGACCGGCGCCTACCAGGCGGTCGAGTTCATCAAGCGCAACATGAACATGGACAAGACGGAAGCGGATATCGAAGACTCGAAGACCGTCGTCCGGATTTGCACGCAGTACGCCCAGAAGGGAATGTGGAACATCTTCCTCGCCCTTCTCTGCTTGACGCTGGCCTTTGCGTTCATCGATCCGAACTTCTTCGTTGCCTATTTGGTGTCGATTGCGGTGTTCGGTCTGTTCCAGGCGATTTACATGGCCAACGCCGGTGGATCGTGGGACAACGCCAAGAAGGTGATCGAAGTCGACCTGAAGGAAAAAGGAACCGAACTCCACGCTGCCGCCGTCATCGGCGACACGGTCGGCGACCCCTTCAAGGACACCAGCTCGGTGGCGTTGAATCCGATCATCAAGTTTTCGACCTTGTTCGGACTCTTGGCGACGGAAATTGCGATCGTCATGAAGTACGTCGAAACGTCGAAGGACAAACTGGTCGAAGGCGTGACGCAAGTCGCGACGACAGCGACCGGCAATCCGGTGATCGCCGGTCAGTACGCCAGCATGACGTGGGTACTCGCCTTGGTGTTCCTTGCCATCGGTCTGTACTTCGTCTGGCGTTCGTTCTACATGACCCGGATCCCGGAAAAAGTGTAGGACCTTAGCCGCGTCGCCCGCGACGCGCTGAACCTTGGACCGGTCGGAGTTCCCGTGACTCCGACCGGTTCCCATCGGAGCCCCAATCAGAGCCGCGCCCGTCAGGAAGCGGTCCCCCGGTGTTCAACCGCTTCCTAACGGACGCGGCTCTGAACAATGTTGAAAGGAAAACCATGGCAACGGCCGAACTCATCGAAACGGAAACCGAACTGAAAGAACGGTTGATTCGACGAATCGAAGCGACACACGACCTTGATCGGTTGCGCGAAGTGTTCACGTTCCTTGATGAAAACGACGTTTACGAACTGACGCCGGAAGAAGAAAGGATACTCGACGAAGCCGAAAAGGATACCGAATTGATTCCCGGCGAAGAGGCTGCTCGAAGAACGCGGTTTTTTTTGAGGAGTCTATGTCGAAACTCCGACTGATATGGAAAGGTAAAGCTCAAAGACAGAAGGATGCCATCCTGGCATTTTTTTTCAAGCGAAACGGTTCCTATGCGTATTCGGAAAAACTGGCTGCGGATTGGGAGCATGTTTTGGATTTGGCTTGCGAAGATCCCGGAATGGGACAGGCAACAAAACGAAAAGGAATACGACGGTTCGTCGTTGGAAATTACGCCCTGCTTTATCGGATCGGAACCGAAGAATTGACCGTCGAAGCGGTCGTCGACGCCCGACGAAACGTCCTCTTGGATTGACGAACACAAGGTTTTTACCGAATACCATGGCAACACTGGAATGGACCGACATCCAACTGATACGGGAAGCGATCAAGCAACGGCTTCAAGGCATACGCAATCACAAAATACTTCAAGGGTTGTTGCTGTTGCTGGAGGGAATCATCGAAGAAGAGAATCGAAAGAAACAGGAGATGAAAGAAAAAGCCCTCGCTTATCGTTTGGAACAAATCGAAAAACGTTTGGGCTCCCTTGAGACCAAGGAATAAACACTATCAATGTTTCTTCCACTCCATTCGGGACGGCAGACGCGATGAAGAATGAAACGAGGTAGAGACGATGGATGGACATTCAATCCAAATCCTAATTCTTGTCGGCCTGATTTTAATCGTTGGTAGAGCGATAGTAAATTTGATCCGAAAATTACCCGACGCCATCGCGGAGAAAGTGATCGAAAAACTGCGGGAAGCAGAAAAACGAAAACAAGCGGAACAGAAAAACGAACAATAAAACAACAGCCGGAA
>JAVBQW010000011.1:0-60172 GCA_031548665.1 Thermoguttaceae bacterium | reverse complement strand
CCCGGGAGGAGTTCGCCAAGGTGCCCGTTTCGGAAAACGAAATCGTCTGGGTCCGCGTGGCTCGACGTTACGCCGACTTCGATGTCGACGGACTCGACAAGGAAATCGAATCGCTCAAAGACCAACCGGAACAACGGCTTGGAAAACTTTTGAAGTTTTGCCTGTTGACGTATTCGGGCAACCGCGTTCCTCTGACGGTTTCATACGGTCAAACGATCATCGCCGATCTGCCGGACTGTTCACGGATTTACCAGAATTTATTCAGCGACAAACAACACCAATTGCCGGTGTCGCCGGACGGCAAACCCTACATCGAACACCTCGCCCGACGGCTTGGACCGCAACTCCGGAAGTTGAAAAACGAACCGCAAGCCGTTGCCAAGGCGGCCAAGGATTTGCGAGAACTTTTTTCATCCGGAAATTCCGGTGGTTTGTTGCCGGGATTCTTCGGCGGCGGCCAACGGGAACTCTCCAACATCCGCCCCGGCGATTTCTGTACGTTTATGTCCGAAATACTCAAAGCAATGAACGAAGCGTCTCCGGATCAGGACCACGACGAACCGTCGCTGCAAACCCTGGCGACGCTGCTTCAGGACGAAACGTTTTATTCCGTGCTGCTCCTCGTTCCCCGGGGCGACGGCCCGGACGCGACGATTCTCCCCGCCCGGTCGGTTCTCGACACGCATCCCATGATGAACCAGCTCGGACTCGCCTGCCGTGACGAAAAGGTCAAGACGGAATTCAAGGAACGCCTTGAACGGAACCGCGTTCCGTACGAATTGATTTCGCAACTCAATTTCGGATTCGGAATTCCCGGACGCGACGTCTGGTCGAAGGGCGACTACATCACGCCGTACATCATGGCGTGCCGGTTTGCCGATCCGGAAAACGTCCGGGATCAGGTTTTCTATCACCAGGAAGTCCGCTGGCATCTCGGCAAGGACGTCCCCGTCTTCTCCGTCGACGTGCTGGAAAAGCTCTGTCCGGACAATCCGTTTACCGTCGCGGAAAAAATCGCCAGACAATGGACCTATAACGATGAAGAAGCCGACGCCCTGTGCAAACGGTTTGAAAAATATCCCAATTTTCGGGAGGCGATCATCGGCCGGTTCCTGCTAAACGACCGCCGGGAAAAGGCGATCACGTTGCTGCGACAAGATCTCAAAGCGATTCCGGAACGGGACTTGGCCGTTCGGACCGCGAAAGTTTGTCTGGAACAGGGCGACTTCGACGAGGCCGTCGAGGTACTCAAGGAATACGTCGGCGCGACGAAAGAAGGTTGGTACCGAGCCGAAACGAATCGGAATATCGGACAAATTCTCTGTGCGGCGGGAAAACTCAAGGAAGCCGAACCGTTTCTGGACGCCGCTCTGGAAAACGATTCTTCGCAAGCCCGAGCCGAACGGGCTCGATGGTTGGAGTTGTCCGGTCGGTTCGACGCCGCCGAAGCCGCATATCGAGACATCCGGGACTTGTATTATCTCCGTTGGTGGGCGGCCTGTTTCCGGATGAACAACGATAATCTCGATGCCGCGATCGATTTTACGTTCGATAAAATCATGGAAGCTCGAAAAAAGTCCTCCAAGGGAAATTTTTCCGGATTCATCTATCTCTACTACGTTTTTTACTGCTCGGATATTCCAATGCAGGAGGAGTTCGGCGACGATCCGTCCGTCAAGGTGTTTTTCGAGTACAACACCGCTTCGGCGGGGTTCCTGGCGTTCTTCGAAGCCTTGGAGAAAAAGGACGACGTTAAAGCGGGGACGCTGCTCAAACTGTTACAGGAAAAGGGACCGCTCGTCGACAAGGCGGATTTCGTCCGAACGGTTCGGAACGCGGGACTCGCTCCGGGCCAGAAAAACCCCAAGATCGAAAAAACGGCGTATCGCCTGTTGGCCGGAATGTTCGAATTGGACCGACGTTCGCCGGAACCGGGCTCCCTGAATCCGAGAGCGGTTGAAGAGCTTCTTCGAATTAGTTACAAAAACGCGTTGGAGCCCGCTGAATTTCCTGAGCTGCTTTATCTTTTGGGACGTTATTACTCGTTTTACGGTCAACGGGAAAAAGCACTCGACTGTTATCGACGGCTCTTCGCGGTCCGGAATCTCAATGAGACTTGCGACGAAAGCTTCGCCGTTCGGGAACTGCAAAAAATGGGACTCGGTCAAAAAGACTTTCTCGCCTGGGTTTCGACCGATCCGGGGTTGCCGAAACGCCCGGCGTCGAAGAGCGATATCGAATTGTTTACCCGGCAACTGACCGCCGCGTTGAATTCGACGGACCCGGCAGCGGACGGCGGACCGGTCGTCCAATTACGGACCGGCGATCTTCCCGTAACGGATCTATTCGCCGACGGACGGATGGGAACCCTGTCTCCGGCCGAACTCGTTCAAAAATTCATCGGACGCAAAGGGAATTGTTTTTATACGGCGTTTTCCCCCGACGGAAAAAAGGTCGCAACGGCAGGAGAAGATCATTTCGTCGTCCTGTGGGATGCAGAGACCGGTCGACAGCTTGCCGTCTTGGATCGGTCGAAAACGACGCGCGGCAGCGCCGTGGCGTTTTCCCGGGACGGAAATTCGATTTTCTTCGGAGGAACCGGCGGTGAAGTCGGGTGTTGGGTGCCGAAACTTTCCGAAGACGAACAGAAACCGACCTGGATTCAACGGGAACACGGTTGGACCGGTCGGGTCGCCGTTTCCCCGGACGGAACATTGCTCTGTTCGACGATGGAAGACGGCGGCAAGCCGGGAGCGATGATCTGGGACGCAACAGCGGGGCAACCGATTCATACGCTTCGGGATCATAAAAAAGCGGTGTACGACGCCAGGTTTTTCGACAAGGGAAACCGCCTTGTTACGGTTTCCGGCGACGGGACCGCGATCGTTTACGACACGAAAAACTGGAGACCGATCTGGTGCTTGCAGGGACACGCTGAAGGAATTCGGGGACTCTCCGTAAGTCCGGACGACAAAATCATCGCGACGGGAAGCGACGACGACACGGTATATCTCTGGGATGCCAAGACGGGCAAGCCGATCAAGCATCTCGGGATGTTCAACGGCGACGTCATTTCGTTGGCGTTTTCTCCCGATGGTTCAAAACTTGCCGTCGGTAAAAATTGGAACGGAGAGGGAACCTTTATTCTCGAAACGAAAAACTGGACGCCGATCTATTATTTGCCGGGACATGGTTGGTGGAATTGCCAGCCGTCGTGGAGTTCCGACGGCCGTCTCCTAACCGGCGGCAACGACGCAAGACTCTGGAAGTTCCTCGACGCTGACGAAATCGAAACCGCGTTACCGGATGCGTTTAAGGACGCCAAGGAACTCTCGCTCAAGGAGTTGCCGCCGAAGCCGTGGTCGATCTCCGGCGCGAACGCCGTCAAGTTCGAGACGCTTCGTTCGAACCGCAAGGAATTCGAAGACTCGCTGTCGGCGCATGCTCCGTCGCGGTTGGTTTATCGCTTGGGTAAGCATTGGACGACGTTTAAAACGTCTTACGGCATCCTGACGAGCGCCCAGCTTTCCCAGGCGAGTTGTCTGTTCGTCGTCCTCGGCGACGGCGAGGAACTTTTCCGTTCCGAAATAGTCCGCGATTCCTTGGACCGGCCGCTGGAACTGGACGTCCGCAATGTCGACAAATTGGAGTTGATCATCGATCCGAACGGAAACAATTTCAACGACCACGGAGCTTGGCTGTCGCCGACATTATCCCGCTGATTCGAGGACGGTTTCCGGGACCACAGGTCCCGGCTCTGAGGTTAACAGGTCCCGGCTCCGGGGTTAACATTTTGCGAGAAGATATTCGGCCAACGGCTGTTCGTAATCCTCGGCGTAACGGTGGTCGAACGGATCCTTCGACGGTTCGAGCGGAGCAAACGGATCGAATTCCATCGCGGACAGCCAATCGAAGACGGCGCCGGAACTGAATCCCGTTCCCAAAGAAAACTCGTCGGTCGTCGGCGTTTCGGCCGAAGGGCCGGAAGATGATAATCGGTCGAAAAATTGCGAATATTCGTAAACCTCCCAAACCGCCGGAGCATGAACGCTCGTCCAAGTCGACATTCCTGCGGCGACATACGAAACGGATTGGATGAGAACCGTGTTTTGTTGCGTCGGAACGTGATGGATGAATTCGACGGTTGCCGTTTGAATTTGCGATTCGTTAACCTTGGTGCCGGAACGTCGGAGATCGATTCCGTTCAACGAAAATTTGACGAGTTGATCCACCGCGAGCGTCGGATTCGGCGTAACCTTCACGCGGAGCAGGAGCCGGTTTTCGCCGGCCGGAATCGAAACGATCCCGGAAGCATCCAGTTGAACGCCGTTCGTTTTCGACTCCGCTTTGCCGAGAGCGTATTCGACCGTCAACGAAAATTGCCCCGCTGAAGAATCCGCCGTGTCGGCGTTCAAACCGAAACTGATCGAATAATCTCCGGCTGAACCGTTCTTGAAAAGGTCGTCGGACCAAACTTCGATGTAATACGATCCTCCCGTCGTCGAAGTGATACGGCCTTCCCGCGGCTTCGCTCCTTCCGACGGCGCCGAGAGCGGAACGATCGACAAACCGACCGTTTGGGCGTCAGCCAGCGAGAACGAAAACGTTTTCGAACAGGTTCCTTCGTATCGGTCGGTTGCAGTAACGACAATTTTGACGGGCTTCGTGTCCGTCGACCATTTGAAGCCGTCCCGCCCGATGTAGGTAATCAGGAGTTTCCCGTCGACGATTTCCATCGTTTCGATGAACGTGTTCGTCTTCGTGAATTTCGGAATCGAAAAACTCAGCGAGTCGTCGAGGTTCGCGAGGTCGACGTCGGTAAAATGCTTTCCGAGATTGATGCTCAAAACGTGTTTTGGGGACGACAGGGATTCGCTGAACGACGACGATTCCGACGTTGCCTTCGGAATGTGATTGACGCCTTGCATCGTGATGTTGATCGTTCCGCTTGCTTTGAGGCCCGCCGCGTCGACGACGGTATAGTCGAGATCGAAGTCCGCCTTCTGTTCGAAACCGTCGGCTTCCTCGCCGACGGCGAGCAGCGTCGAAAACAGACCGGTCCGGTCCGGAACGAAGCGGAGGAATTTTCCCGTGGTGTCGCTTCCCCGGATAAACGTTCCGTATCCGGCGACGACGATCGGATCCTTTCCGCTGAAAGTGTAACTATTGCCGTTGATCGAAATCGAATCGAATGTCAATTCGTCTCCGAAATCGATGTCGGAAGCAAGTTTGTCAAGATAATAGACGCTTCCTTCCGTCGAATCGACTCGCAATGCAATTCGATCGATCACGAGACATTGTTTGACGACGGGAGCCGTATTCTTTCCGAGAATTCGCAATCGGATGACGCCGGTTGCGGAAACGTCGTAGATTGTGTCGAAAATATTGTACGTGAATTCCGCCGTCGCCGTTTCGCCTTCGGCAAGGAAGTCGAAAACATGGTCCGTGACAAAACTCAATCGGCCGGTCGTCGAATCGAATGTCAGGCAGGCCTTCATCTCGTCGGTCCAGGCGACGAAGCGGTCGGGATGATTCGTGGAGGAAATTTCGAGGCCGATCGGCGACGTCAATCCGCCGAGCGTGTATTCCGTCGACGGCGACGTGAAAGCCGGTGTCGCCGTGAATCCGACGTTGTCCGCTTCGCTCAACGATTTTTCGATCGTCGTCGCTGTCGGACTCGACGCGGTTTTTACCGTAACGGTCAATTCCTGCTTGACGTCGGCGACGCCTGTTTTCGATACGAAAACGTCGATCCGGCAAACGAAATTTCCCGTTGCGGTATCGTCAAGCGTTACGACGCCGGTCGCCGCATCAATCTTGAAGAACGAGCGAATTTTTTCTTCGGACAGGGCGTCCGGATTCGACGTGATCGTGATACTGGAAATCGAGTAAGAATACGTTGCGCTGCGGTCAGCGTCGGAAATCGAGAAGCCGGGCTCGAAACGGAAGGAATCCTTTTTCCGTTTGTTCGTCCAGACCGTGAAGGAACTTTGTTCGACCTTGCTTATCGAATGCTGCGACGCTTCGCCCTTGATCACAATATCCTGCGTAACGATTTTTTCGACGCCGTAATCCGTGTCGTGAACCGTGAATTGGAGCCGAAGCGTCAAGACGTCGTCGGCGGTCAGGAAGTCGAGTAATCCCGCCGTCGGATGCAGAACAACTTTGTATCCGTCGACGGTGTTTCCCGTGACCGCGAAACCGAGCGACGTCGAAGAGATCGTCGAGTTCGTATAGGTCTTGCCGTTGAGCGTCATCGCGAATCTCGTTGAACCGACGTTGTACCAATCGTTGCCGGAACGCTCCGTCCATGACGCGAAAGATTCCGTTGAATCCGTAACAGCGATACTCCATTGCGAACCGAAAATTCCGTTGAAATCCGATTCTTCGAACACGAAAGCATCCGCTTGATTTGGATTCAGTGAAACGACCGGAGCTTTCTTGGCGTAGACTGTTACGGAAATATCCCTGCCGACCTCGACGGAACCGTCGTTGACGTGAACCGTGAAAATCAAAGTCGTCGATTCGCCGGCCGCCAGGGAAAGGTTCGAGTTCGTCAACGTCATGCGACCCGTCGCGGCGTCGATTTGGATCGGCGGCAATTTACCGGAATTTTTGCCCGAAAAATATTCGACGTTGCGAATCGACCATGCATGGGAATCATCGAGATCGACATCAATCGCCCCGAAGGTTCCGAGATCGATCGTTCCGCCTGCCGGGACGCCGCTGTTCGTGATTTCAAACGACGTTTTTTCTTCCGGAGTCGTGATGATCGGGGCGTCGTTTTGTCCGTTGACAACAATCTTGAACGAGCCCGTTCCCGAATCCCCGAGCGGATCGAAAGCCTCGTACGAAAACACCAATTCAACGGACTGTCCTTTGCCGAGTCGCCGGAAAATTTCATGCGACGTGTTGAACGAAATGATTCGGCCGACAACATCCAATTCGAACAATCCCGTCGCGTCCCGGAGTTCTTTCAGGGAAATCAGGCTGTCGGTGTCCGTCGATTCCAACCGAAGATTCCCGAGGAACAACTCCGCTTTAGCATGATCCTTGTCGGTCCAACCTTTCAGCAATTCGGCGAACGAAATTTTTTGGTCGGGCCGGTCGCTTCCTTCCGTAACGGTATAAGACGGAACGATTCCGCCGAAGACCGGAGCGTCGTTCTCGCCGAGGATTTCAATAACGATTTTACCCGAGGAGGAAAGCCCGCAAAACGAATCGACTGTCGTGTACGTGAATTCCAGTCGCAGCGTCACCCCTTCTTTGAGGAAGTCGAAAATTCCCGTGGGCGGATTGAACGTCAAAACTCCGTTCGAAAAACTCCAGAATGCCGAAACATCCTGGGAAATCCCGACGCCGCCGACCGTTTTCGAATTCAATTTGAAACCGCTGATCGTATACCAGGCGGTTCCGTTTTGCTTCGGAATGTTTTCGTCCGAGATGTAATCCGATAAATTCAAGACGAAGCCCGTGGCGTCTTTTTCGCTCAGGAGAAAAACTTCCGGATCGACGACCTTCGGCGGAACCGGAGCGATTCCCAGAATATTGACCTTGACCGGAGTTTCGACGGACAGGGCGTTGGCCGCTCCGCTGTCGTCCTTGACGACAATCGACAAGTTGAACGATTCCGGATCCGAACCGATACGGTCCCTTCGTGTGCCGCCGTCAATCGTCAGGGTTTTCATGTCGTCGGACAAACGGAGCGTCGTGCCGCTGTCCAACCGGGCGAACTTGTTCGTCGCGTTGAGAATTTTCGTTCCCGAGCCGTCGTCGATTTGAATCGTTACAAAAATATGCTTGTCGCCGGAGTTTCCGTCCGAGACGATGTTTTCGACGTCGATCGAAAGAACTTGGTCGATCGTCGTCCATCGCGCCGTTCCGTCGACGGCGGGGCGTTGATTGGCGCCGACGACGGTCAGGCTCAGCGTCGAGGTTGCAGTCAAGCCAAGTTTGTCAGCGACCGTCAGGCTCAGGGCGGCCAACACGCTTTCAAGGCCGTCACGATTTTTATCGAACACCGAATCCGGCGTAAAGGTCAACTTTTCGTCCAAAGCGTAATCGAAGCGGCCGATACCGGAAATCGTTACGGTGCCGCCCGCTGCAATCGCTTTGCCGCCGATTTTTGTAATCCGCAATTGATCGCCTTGGTCGACATCCTTCGCCATGTTTTTCCAATCGATTTCATACGCTTCCCCGACCCGGACCGTCGCCGCAATGGAATTCAGCGTCGGGGCGGTGTTCTTACCGAGAATTTGGATTCCCAAGGCAATCGACGTGGATTCGCCGTTCGTTTTTCCGTCGGTGATCGTCAAGCTCAACGAGTCGAGCCCGATGCCGCCTTCCGGCAGCGAATCGAATGTCCCGTTCGGCGAATAGGTGATTTTCAAACCGTTACCGGAATAAGAAACGACGGCGCCGCTCTTCAATTCAACCGTCAAGGTCCCGCCGGCATACGCAACCGTTCCGTTCTTTCCGACGATCGACTTGATCGCATAAACGTCACCCAAATTCGGGTCGGTGATCGTCAAATATTTTTCCAAATTGATCGTCGTCGGACCGTCCGTTTCCTTGACGGACGGTTGCATCGATTCCACGACGACCGTCGGTTTGACGTTCACGCCGGTCAGGGAAATCGTCGCCGTTTTCCTGTTTTCCGTCGTGTTGCCGTTCTGGAGGACGGTATATTGAACCGTAAATTCCGCGACGACGCCTTCCGGAACGAACGAGGTGTCGCTCAAGGACGGAGCCTGCGCGAAGTCGAAGGATTCGTTCAACGTTTGCCCGTTCGCGGAAACGGTCGGAACGTCGACGGTCTTTCCGCCGTAGGAAAATGTCGAACCCGTTCCGGAATAAACGACGGTTCCGTTGAATTTAATTTGCGTGACGGTCGGTTGACTCGCCGTAAAAACTTTTTTCGTGCCGTTGTAGTTGAACGTGATCGTCGCGCTAGCCGTTCCGCCGTGAGCATCGGCGACGGTATAGGTCAACACGGCAACGAGTTCCTGTTCGACCGGCGTGTCGGCAAGTTTTTTCGCGTCCGGCATGAAGGTCAGGATTCCGTTAACGTACGACACGGAACCGTCGCCGGATTGGACGGCGACCGAGGAAACGGTCAACTTGTCCTTGTCGTTGCCGTTGACGTCTTGGGCGTTGCCCTTCGAGAGAATTTCCGTTTGAGAGATCGTGTACGGAAACGATGTCGGTCGAATCGAAATATTCGCGGTCGTCGGTTTCGCGTTCACGCCGTTGACCGTAAAGGTCAGGTATCCGGGAACGTTTCCGCCGTCGCCGTCGGAAACCGTGTAAGCGACCCGAATCGTCAAGGTTTCGCCCAAGCCGAGTTCCTTGAGCAGCGATTCCGTCGCCGTGAACGAAATCTTGCCGTTCTGGTTGGACAGGCAGGACGCCAACGAGGTCGGCGTAAAGGATTTGATGTCGGTGTTGGAACAGATCACGGAAGCGATCGACGCCGCGGAAATCGTCAACACGGTTCCGGTATCGGGGTCGCTCCAGCGGGAAAGCAGGGTCGCGTGAGTCACGGAACCGCTTGATCCCGAATTCAGCGTGATCTTTTCTTCCGCGACGTCCTGTCGAACCGGCAAATCGTTGACGCCGACGAGCTTGAACTCGACGGGCGTCGTGTAAATGTTGCCGACGGAATCCGTCGAACCGACCTGAACGGAAACGATTTCCGTTTTGTTCTTCGGAATGCTTCGGTAGAACGCCGGATCGGCAACGAAAGAAAGCGTTCCGTCGGCGTTCTTCGTGATCGTTCCCTTGCCGGAAATCGTGATCCGATTGTTTGTCGGGAAATTCGTTCCGTTGACGCTTTGGACTTGCCGACCGGTTCCGAGCGAAACCGTTCCGTTGGAGTTGTCGGCGACCGTCGGCGTTGTGATCGTCGAACCGGCGTACAGGACGGTCAGGGACGCGGAGCCGCCGTTCCCCTTCGTGTCCGTCGCCTGAACGAGCACGGTATAGGTTCCAGCTGTTTGGAAAGCCGAAGCCGGAATCGTGTAATTTCCGTCGGCGTCCAAGGAGATCGCCGCCCAGGACGAGCCGTTGTCGAGCGAATACCGGGGCGAACCCGACTTGATTCCGCTGGCGTCGTTGATCGTTCCGGCGAGGGTCGGATCCGTCGTTGCCGTCGTCGACCCGTTTTTTAGGGCGAGACTGATCGTCGGAGCGGTTCGGTCTTGGGGAACGACGCTTGCCAAGGAAATCGTCGCCGTGTTCGGATTCGCCGCCGAAGTTCGGGCGAGTTCGGCATCGGCCGTTGTGATTTTGCCGTCGCCGTTCAGATCGAGTATCGACTTTTTTGTTGTGTTCAGGTTTTCGTAAGATCCCCAGCCGAAATAGGGTTCGAGCAATGTCGTGTAACCGCTCCGAACGGCGGCCCAACCGTTTTGCTGTTGAAGGATTGCCGCCTCGATGAGATAAACCAAGCCGGGCGACGCGGAAACGCCCTGCGAAATCTCGAAGGTCAAATTACCCGAAGTTCCGTTGTCGGCGTGGACGAAAACCGTGTATGAGCCGGGACCGAGACTGATCGTTCCGGTACTCGACGCGGTTTGGGATCCGTTCGTTGCGCTGGAAAACGACAGAACCTTGCCGTCGCCGCTCCGCAGTTCGATGCTCGACGGATCGAGCTTTCCGTCGCCGAGAACCGAGAGATTGAGCGTCGTCGCCTTGCCGTCGTTGGTCGAAAGATCGAAACGAATCTCCGCCGGATTGTCGGTCTGCGCATACGCCGCCAGCGTACAGAGCGAATGGGCGGCAAGCAGTTCGCGGGTTTCGAGGGACTCGAATTGGAGGGAACGGCTCGATGTTTTGGCGGGATTCCGAGCGGGGCGGGCAAATTTTTTCAGCAAATCCATTGTCTCTGATCCTTGCGGGAAAATCCTTGGCAGGTAGCGACCGAACGTTTCGGACGGCGGAGAGTAGTCGATTCCGCCGTTTCGTTCAAGGGATTTTTAGAAAAAAATTTGTATTTTTATTAAAGTTCCGC
Organism: Thermoguttaceae bacterium; assembly: GCA_031548665.1. Classification (GTDB taxonomy): domain Bacteria; phylum Planctomycetota; class Planctomycetia; order Pirellulales; family Thermoguttaceae; genus WRKP01. The sequence continues at coordinate 49,161 of JAVBQW010000011.1, read as the reverse complement.
CCCCAGCAGGTCGACAAGACTTTTCCCATTTATACTACAAACGGGGACAAACTGCACGTTTTCTCCGCTTCAACCCCCAAGTTGCGCGGAGTACCGCTCCACTTGGGGCTCTTTTTCGGTTGAAAACGAAAAAGGTAATTTCTCGCCGTTTTCAGTATAGTCGGTACTCCGGCGCACATTCCCTCGAAAGACGATTCCGCCGGAGTACCGGCTAAATGGAAGGATTATCTTTTGAGCTGCGAGGACAGAATGTTCATCGAACGTTTCCCGATAGTATTTCTTCGGGCGTCGCGGTTCCGGTGGTTCCGAGTTTTCGAATCGTGATGGAAGAAACCCGATTGCCGACGGCCGCCGCTTCGGCAAGCGTCGCTCCGGTACAGAGCGAGGCGACGATTCCCGAGGTCGTCGCGTCTCCGGCGCCGCAGATGTCGATCGGACCTTCGACTTTCACAGCGGGAACGAGATCGACGTCGCCGTTTTCGCCGATCACGTATTGTCCCCGGGCGCCGAGCGTCACGAAAACGGGCCGGTTCGTTCGCCTCGCCATTCTCCTGCCGCTCTCGACAATGAGATCGTCGTCGGGCTCCTCGTTTTTCAGGGAACCGGTCAGGCGGTCGTATTCCGGATGGAAAGCGCCGACCGCCTCATAATGATTGCATTTGATCAGGACGTCGGAATATTCGTTGATCCATTGTCTCGAATCGGCATAAATAATCGACGGCGTTCGTTTTCTACCGAATTCCGCGATTTTCTCTCGGACACGATCCGTGATTGCGCCGCAATTCCGTTGCGAAACCTGATCCATGACGATCAGCGCGTCGACGTTCCCGGCAACGGCGTCCAAAGCTCGCTCGATTTGGTACTCGATCCACGTCGGCAACGTTTTGCGGTTCTTGAGGTCGAAACGGTTCAGCTCCCGGTCGCCGATCATCGGTTTCGTGTAGGTCGGCGTAAAGCGTTCCGGGACCGCGAACAAAAATCCCTGTTCGACTTCGAGTTGCGTCAAGGCTTGTCGCAATTCAAAACCTTCGCCGTCGACGCCGGAGAAACCGATCGCGATCAACTTGCCGATTCCGAGGGCCTTCAGGTTGTTGATCACGGTCCCCGCCGCACCGGGAGCGTGTCGCCGCCCCACGATCTGGTAGGCGTCCAAACCGGTTTCGACCGACGGCTCGTTCAACGACTCGTCGATCAACCAATATCGGTCCAAAAAGAAGTCGCCGATCACAGCGATCGTCTTCGAAGGAAATTGTCCGAGGATTTCTGCAAGGCGGGTGCCGTCCATTCAGGGTGTAGGATGTAGGGTGTAGGGTGTAGGGTGTAGGGTACAAGGTTGGAAGATCGCTTGCGTCTTACCCTACACCTTATACCCCACACTTTACACCTAAAAATGAAATACGGCCGAGCGTCGCACGGCAACGGAGTTATAAACGTGAATCGCTTCGTCAATCGGCAGGATTCGGTAGTCGATACCGCGTCGAAACAGGAAATCATGACATTTCCCGGACAGTGAGACGTCTCCGGCTTTCGCCGTGGCGAGAATCAAGAGATCGGTTCCGCCTTCGGCGGCCGTTTTCAGGTCGGCGAGTCGAAAGCCGTCGGGATTCTTCTTCGGCAACCGGGCTCGTTGCTGGACGCCGCCGTCGGAGAGGAGGAAAAAGTCGTCCGTAAAAGGAATCTCGTTGACGTTCAGGATGCCGTCTTCGAGCATTTTAAGTCTCGGATACTTCGGCAGGATTCGGTGTCCGGTTCGCAACGGATTCGCTCCGCTCATGCTCCGAGCCAAGGCGACGGCTCCAAGGACGACGGCATTGTCGCCGAGCGAGGAAACCAAAATCCGTCGATTTCCGGGGGCCGAGGGCAGCTGGTCGTTGGCGACCACGGCGTCGATCACGGGCATCATGAATTTATGGCAGGCTTCGATCACGCCGCCGCCGAGAACGATGACTTCCGGATCGAAGAAATGTCGAACCGTCAAGCAAGCGTATCCGATCACCTGCGCGGCGTAGCGGACGACCGTCGTCACGACGCGGTCGTTCATTTTGAGGGCTTTGGAAATCGCTCCGCTCTTGATCACGTCGAGGTTTCCGCCGCAGAGTTCGACGATATGCGACTTCGTGCCGCCGGCGACCGCCTCCCGAATGAACCGTTCCATGGCGGAACGGCTGGCAAACGTTTCAAAGCAACCGTAATTTCCGCAACCGCAACGGGGCAATGCCGGTTCGACGGGTAATTTCGGCTTTCCCGGCAACGTTTTTGGTTTTTTCTTGGCTCCGAGAACCGTTCGCCAGTCGTCGCAGGGAGCTCGGGAGACAATATGCCCGATCTCCCCGGCCGCCTGACCGGCTCCGGCGAAGACGTGATTGTCGATCACGATTCCGGCGCCGATTCCGGTTCCGACGAAAATTCCGACGCAGCTTTTCGCGATGCGACCGCTTCCGAGCCAACATTCGCCGAGCGTTCCGAGATTGCAGTCGTTGCCGATCGCGACAGGAACCTTGAATCGGGCGCCCATCACTTGGCCGAGTTCAATGCCGGAGAGATTCATGTTCGGCGTCACGACGACGCGGCCAGTGTCCTGTTCGACGACACCGGGGACCGCGATGCCGATCGAGGAGATGCTCGCAAAATCCGTATTTTGCATTTGGAGCAGTTCCGCGACGCAACCTTCAATCGCGTCGAGCGTCGTTTCGACGGGACAGTCACGCGGAGTAACTCGACGATTATTGGCGAGGACCGAACCGGACGCCGTGATCAACGACGCCTGAATTTTCGTGCCGCCAACGTCGACTCCAACATAAAGTTTCCCGACTTTTTCCGTATTTTGCTGCATGGTCGAAAAGATGATCGGACCCCCTTGTTCGTTGTCGGAGTTCCAGTAGAATGATTTGCTCTTGATTCGTCCGGCCCCGTCGTCTAGCGGTTAGGACACGGCCCTTTCAAGGCCGCGGCACGGGTTCGATTCCCGTCGGGGTCATTAAACCACGCTTTTGGCGTGGTTTTTTTATTGCCTTTGGAGCCTCGCCAAAATAACTCATACAATTGTACAATATCACCCCTTACTACAACCCCCGAGTTACGGCGGAGTACCGCCTCCACTCGGGGCTCTTTGTACAGTTTATTTTGGCGAGCCGCCTTTGTCGATCTCACCAAGGATCGACGTCCACAAGTCGTACAGTTTACCAGAATTAACGGAACGTGCAAGAATACGTCGTGAATTCCTTTCCGGGTCGCCTTAGGTCTTCAAGTTTCACGGGTCGAATCCGAAGCGTTCAGCGACGGCGCTCGGGGCGGCAAAGGCGGTTTGAAAATCGCTCTGGACAGAGACACGGAAAATCGTATACTTCAAGACCATGGGCGCGATTCCTTCCGGTATAAGCCGATTTTTGAATTCCTTCGTTCCGCTGACGACCGCCGGTCGTCTGGCAAGATGGGCCTACGAACTTGAAAAAGTCAACGCTTTGGAACCGAAAGTCCAGGCGTTGTCCGATCACGATCTGCGCAAAGAAAGCCTGTCGCTCCGTTATCGGGCTCGAAGCGGCGAACCACTCAAATCGTTGCTCCCCGAAGCCTACGCCTTGGTTCGTGAAGCCGGGCGCCGAACGATCAACATGCGGCATTTCGATGTCCAGATACTCGGCGGAACGGCCGTGTTCAACCGTTCGATCGTCGAAATGCAGACCGGCGAAGGCAAAACGCTGACCGCGACGCTCCCGATGTACCTTTACGCCCTACTCGGCAAGGGGGCTCTGCTCGCGACGGTCAACGATTACCTGGCCAAACGCGACGCCGAATGGATGCAGCCGATCTACAACGCCCTTGGAATGAAGGTCGGTATCATCCAGACCGAACAGCAGCAGGACGCCCGACGTGAAGCCTATCACAGCGACGTGACGTACGGAACGGCGAAGGAATTCGGATTCGACTTCCTCCGCGACCGGTTGTTGCTCCGAAAAATTCGAGAGGGCCAACACGACCTGCTCGGAGCGATGCTTGAGGGGACCGCCAAGCAGACCGACGAAAAGCCGGTCCAGCGGGATCCATTCTTCTCGCTGGTCGACGAAGCGGACAGTATCCTGATCGACGAGGCGAGCACGCCGCTCATCATCAGCGCGGTGCCGACCGAAGAGGAAAAAATGGAGGTCGAGTGTTATCGATGGGCTTCCGACGTCGCTCGGGAATTCGTCGAAGACACCGACTATGAATACGACCACGAAAAAAAGACGATCGAATTGACCAAATCGGGACGAATGAAGGCCCGACTCATCGACAAACCGGAATCACTCGACGATACCGGACTCTACCATATCTACGAGTTTGTTCAGCGAGCGATCAAAGTCGACCGGGAATATCAACGGGACCAACATTACGTGGTCCGCGACGGCGAAATCGTGATCGTCGACGAATTCACCGGCAGACTCGGTGAGGGCAGAAAATGGAGGGACGGCATCCACCAGGCCGTTGAAGCGAAGGAAGGCGTCGAGGTAACGGTCGCGACCGGTCAGGCGGCCCGGGTTACGGTTCAGGATTATTTTCTTCGTTTCCATAATCTCGCCGGAATGACGGGAACCGCGGCGGCATCCAAGGGCGAGCTTCGAAAGATCTATCGCTGCAAAGTGATTCCCGTTCCGACAAACCGACCGCCGAAGCGGATCAAGCTGCCGACGCGGATTTATCCGACGGAAGCCGCCAAATGGGACGCGATCGTCAAGGAAGTGATCGAGGTTCACAATACGGGGCGTTCCATCCTGATCGGCACTCGAACCATCGACAAGTCGATCATTCTTTCCGGCTTGCTGAAAAAAGCCGGAATCGGACACCAAATTCTCAACGCCTATCACGTCGAAAAGGAAGCGGAGATCGTTTCGAGAGCCGGAGAGGCCGGGAAAGTCACGGTTTCGACCAACATGGCCGGTCGTGGAACCGACATCAAGATTCCCGACGGCGTCAAGGAACTCGGCGGCCTGCACGTTATCTGTACCGAGATGCACGAATCGGCCCGGATCGACCGCCAGTTGATCGGACGCTGTGGTCGACAGGGCGATCCCGGCACGTACCGGCAATATCTTTCATTGGAAGACGAACTGCTCGAAAAGGCGTACGGTCCGAAAAAGGCGAAAAAGTACAAAAAATATGGCGAACGCCATCCGAAAGGCCGTTACGGCGGCTGGCTCGGACTGTTTCGTCGGGCGCAGCGGAAAGTCGAAATCAAGAGCTTCCGCAACCGTAAAACGATGCTTTACTACGAAAAGGAACGGAAAAAAATCCAACGTTCCATGGGACAGGATCCGTACCTCGATACGCCGAACTGAACGTCTTTCAGAGCCCGAAGCGTCAGCGAGGGATTGTGCTCGTTCCCCTCGCTGACGCTTCGGGCTCTGTTCTTGCGAGTCTTGTTTTCGAGACCGATAACGGTACAATGCGGGAAGCGGTTCCGTCGATTTCCTCCTTCCCTTTGGATGTCATGACAAGAACACCTTTTCGATTTTTCGTTTGTTGCGGCGTTCTTCTTGGAATGTTTCTCGCAACATCGACGGTTTCTTCGCAGACGAAAGAGCCGAAGAAACCCTTCAAGCGACCGGTGCCGACGGAAATCACCCGTCAAATCAAGGACAAAACACCGGAGGAGATCGTCGAATTGCTCCGGAAAGTCGACGCCGGCGCCGTTCCCGTCGGTACGGTCGAGGAGGTTGCCGACTTCAAAAAGAAAAAAGGCTCCATTCTGATCGGTCTGGCCGATGCGCTCTTGAACACCGAGCCGGCGGACGACGTCGCCGAAGAAGCCAACATGATGAAAATCAACGGACTCGGACTCCTGATGCAACTCAATCCGGACGACACCGCGAAAATCGGAGCCCTGAAACGAGAACTCGAAAAAGAGAAAAAATATCCGAAGGTCGTCGCCGAATGCGACGCATATCTTTATATCCAGAAAATCCGGAAGGTGTTCCTGTCGAAGCGGGTGACGGAAAAAGATTTCGATCGCGTCGCCGAGGAATTGAAGCCGTTGATCCGGGAAAACCCCGACAGTCCGTACGTCGCCGCCGCCGGATTACTCCTCGCGGTGACCTCGGCTTACGAAGGGAAGAACAATCTCGACGGATTCGCCGATCGATTTCGCAACGATTTCATCAAGACGTTCAAGGATTCCGGGAACGAAAAACTCGTGGAAATCGCGAAACAGATCGATGTCGATTCACGAAAGGAAGTCGTCGTGGGGAAACGGCTGGCGATCGAGGGCATGACGGTCGACGGCAAACCGTTCGACGTCAAACTTCTCCGGGGCAACGTCGTGCTGATCGACTTCTGGGCGACCTGGTGCGGACCGTGCCGCGGCGAAGTTCCGGGAATGAAAGAAGCCTACGCGAAATATCATGGACGGGGGTTTGAAATCGTCGGAATCAGCATCGACAAAGATGTTTCGGCGCTCCGGGCGTACATCGCTTCCGAACAAATTCCATGGATCAGCGTCTCGGACACGTTGACGGTCTCCGCCGGCATGCCGAGCCTTGCCGATCAATATGGCGTTCGAGGCATCCCGACCATGTATCTGCTTGATCGACAAGGACGCACCCTCTCGACCAGCGCGCGAGGAGAGAATCTGAAACGGTTGCTCGAACAAGAGTTTCGGTAATATTTCGGCCGTTTGGTGTTTTCCGTCGTTTCTCCCTTCGCGGAACCGGTCCCGAAGTGTTGAGCAGGGCGAAATGACCGTCCAGGGTGAAACTTGAAGACGGCCTATGCAGGTCTTCCGGAGCGGTCGAGGAACTCGTTGTTTTTCCGTTGAAACATGATATCATTTGGTTTTCACGAAAGGAGAAACCATGAATAGTTTTGAACGAGTTTTCACGACTTTGGAAAAACGGAAGCCGGATGTTTTGGCTTACATGCCGATCACGATGATGTTCGCGGCGGACCAAATCGGCGTTCCTTATGGTCGATACGCCGCCGATTTCAAGTTGCTGGTCGAAGGTCAATTGACGACGGCTCGAAAATTCGATTTCGATCATGTTTCCTGTATCAGCGATCCGGCTCGGGAAGCGGCAGACTGCGGCGCGACCATTCATTTTTTCGACGACCAGCCGCCAGCCGTCGACGAATCGAACTCCCTGCTGCACGACAAGGCCCGATTGAAGACGCTTTCGATTCCCGATCCGACGAAGTCGGGCAGCCGAATGAACGATCGCGTTGAGGCCGTCAAACTCTTCGCTCAAAAGGTCAAAGGCGAACTCTTCATCGAAGGTTGGGTCGAAGGTCCCTGCGCCGAAGCGGCCGACCTCCGTGGAATCAACGCCTTGATGACCGATTTCATGGACGATCCGGAATTCGTTCGCGAACTGTTCGATTTCAACGTTCGCATGGCGACAGCGTTTGCCAAGGCCCAAATCGAAGCGGGCTGCGATATTGTCGGCGTCGGCGACGCCGCCGCCTCGTTGGTCGGACCGCGAATCTATCGGGATTTCGTGTTTCCTTACGAAAAAAGGCTCGTCGACAACATTCACGGGCTCGGCGCCAAGGCCCGGCTGCATATTTGCGGCAACATCTCCCGTAGTCTCAAGGAAATCGGCCAACTCGGGTTCGATATGGTCGATATCGACTCAATGGTTCCGCTCGACAAAGCTCGACTCGAAATGGGCGAAGACCAAGTTCTCGCCGGAAACCTTGATCCCGTGAAATGTTTACGAAACGGTAAGCCGCAAGACGTTTCCGACGCCGTTGCCGCCTGCCATCGAGCCGCCGGAACGAATTTCATCGTCGGTGCCGGTTGCGAGGTTCCCCGCGACACGCCGCTCGAAAACCTCGCCGCGATGCATGATTATGCGAGAGGTGTAAAGTGTAGGGTGTAGGGTGTAGGGTAAGACGCAAGCGTTTCTCTACCATCCACTCTCACTTTCATCCTCACCCTACACCCTACACCCTACACCTTACACGATTCAATGGATCCGTTACTGCGTTCTTATCCGGTCTGGGAATATCCGAGTTACGTTCCCGGTGAAACGGTCGGACTGTTCATTCCGTGTTATGTCGACCAGTTCTATCCGTCCGTCGGCCGGGCGATGGTTCGAATCCTCGAAAAGGATGGAATTCCTTTGGATTTTCCATCGGAACAAACCTGTTGCGGACAGGCGGCGTTCAACAGCGGATACTGGCCGGAAGCGAAACGAGTCATGGAGCATTTTGAGCGGACGTTTTCGAAATACCGTTGGATCGTCACGCCGTCGGGGTCCTGCGCCGCGATGTGCCGGGTCTTTTTCGAACAACTCGATCCGGGATCCGAAGCGGCGAAGCTCGGCAAGCGCGTTTTCGAGATCAGCGAGTTTCTCGTCAACATTCTCGGCAAGACGGACTTCGGCGCCCGATTTCCAAAGAAGGTCGGCATGCACATCGGCTGTCATACACGGCGAGAACTGAACATCGTCGACGCTCCGATGAAGCTGCTGCAAGGAATTCGCGATCTGGAATACACGCCGATCGACTTCATGGAGGAGTGTTGCGGTTTCGGCGGGACGTTCAGCGTCAAGATGGCCGGAACCTCGTTGGCGATGGGACGCCGTAAAGTCGAAAACATCCAAGCCAGCGGCTGCGATGTGTTGGCGACGACCGATATGAGCTGCGTCATGCATTTCGGCGGCATCATGCAACGCGATCCGGTGCTGAAGAACATTCCAATCGTTCATCTCGTCGAATTGCTTGCCCCGTAGGATGCGTCTCGCAAGGCGGCTCAGGCTTTCACTGGATATTCACATACCCAAGACGCGCTTCGCGGATAAAACGCAAGCGGGTCGCCACGCGGGTACGAAACATTGGAGCGAAAGCCACAACGAACACGACCATGTCGACCGATTCCTTCCTGCCGCTGACGCCGTTCGAAGAATATCTCCTGACGGATGGTCGGCCGGCGTATCCGATCAACTGCCATATCAGGATGCGTTTTCAGGGACGCTTCAAGCACGAAGCTCTTGAATCAGCTCTTCGGGAGACGCTGACGTTGCATCCGCTTCTCCGTAGCGGGATTCGTGAGGTTGCCAAGGACGATCTTCGATGGTTTCCGCTTCCGTCGGACCAATGGGCGATGATTCATTGGTCGACCGGTGACGAACCGGAAGACGCCTTTCCGGCCGGTCGGCAATTCGACCTTTTCCAAGAATCCGGAATCCGAATTTCCGTGGTCGAACGCTCCGATGAAACGAGCGACATGTTCGTCGAGTTTCACCATTCGGTTTCCGACGGCATCGCGATTTTCGTTGCGGTTGCCGATCTTTTCGAAGCCTACCAAGCTCAAGCGGGCGGTCGACTTTCCGATTCGGCAAGAAAAAAAGCGGCCGACGAGCGAATCGATCCGGAACGGCTTGCGCATCGGGATCCGACAATTCCATCGCTGTGGACGTTTTGCCACGGACTGCCGTGGTGGTGCTGGGCGACGGCCCGACTCCTCCGATTCCTGACGTTCCGACCGGTTGCGTTTCTTCGATTCCTTCACGGAACGGAAACACTGTTTATCCCGAATTTCGACGATCCGGAGCCGACGTCGCCGTATCCCGCGATGGTAACGGGAACGCTGAGCCGTGAAGAAACGCTGCAACTCCAAAAAACGGCGACGGAAAACGGCGTGTCGCTCTACGAATGGATGCTGGCGTCGTATTACCGTAGCATCGACGCCTGGATTCGCGAAGGGGGATTCTTTACCAAAAAACGCTGTTTACGGATTTCGGTTCCCGTCAGTCTTCGAACGGCGGAGGACGTGTCGCTGTCGACCTCGAACGTTGTCAGCATGATCTTCGTTGACCGCTGGCGTTCCGAGCTGTCCGACAAACGACGGCTTTTGAGCGGCATCCGTCGGGAAATGGAGCACCAAACACGTTGTCGGATGGGATTTCTATTGCTTTGGCTGCTCAAAACCGTCAAACGATTCCAAGGGAGTTTTCGCTGGACGGTCGAGAAACGCTGTTGGGCGTCCTCGGTGTTCACGCATCTCGGCAAAGTTTTCAATAAAACCCGATTGCCGCTTCGGCAGGGCAAGGTCGTCTTGGGAAACGCCGACCACGAATTGATCCTTGAAGACGTCCATCTGACGGCCCCGATGCGGCCTTGGTATGTCGCCGTCCTCGGAACGGGAATCTACGCCGGCTCGCTTTCGATCACGTTCCACTACGACGCTGGAGCGATTTCCCGGGAACACGCCGAACGGCTTCTCCAACGTTTCACGGAAGAGCTGAAACGGTAGCGGTTTGGTCTTGCCGATGAATGCTTGCCGATGAATGGCGGTCGGACTCGCAATCCTCCGCCGGAAAGAGAAACCTGCTTGAACTCCTTCTCGAAACAAGTATAATTCACGGAACGGTAGATTCGTCGACGGTTTCCTTTCCTTGCTGTCTTCCGATGTCACGAAATTTTCTTCTTGCGTCGCTCCTCCTTTCGCTGGTCGTTTTTTCGGGCTGCGCGTCCAAAACGACGGTTCCGCCGAAACAAGTTCCAGAAGTCGTTCTCGACACCGTCGTTCAGCGCGACGTACAACACTATATCGACACGACGGGACACGCCGACGCCTTTGAATACGTCCGGATTCCGGCCCGAGTCTCCGGTTTCCTCAGGGAGATGCGCTATAAAGCCGGCGACCTCGTCGTCGTCGACGCGCCGCTGTTCCTGATCGAACCGGACCAGTACAAGGCGTCCGTCGACGCTGCCGAAGCCGATCTCGCCTCCCGGAAAGCGCAACTCCTGCTTGCCGAAGCGAACCTGACACGAACCAAGGAGCTTCGCACCCAGAACGCTTTGACGCAAGCCGATCTCGATTCTGATCAGGCCAAACGGGATGAAGCCGACGCCGCCGTCAAGAAGGCGGAAGCCGACCTCGCGACCGCCAAGCTGAATTTGAGCTACACCGACGTCCGTAGTCCGATCGCCGGAAAAGTCGATCGAAATCTCGTCGACGTCGGAAATATGGTCGGTCCCAACGGCGGCGACAACATTCTGACGACCGTCGCCGGGATGGATCCGATCTATATCTATTTCGATATCAGCGACACGGAATTCAATCACGTTCGTGAGGTTGCGAAGAAAACGCTCACCGAGGAAGCGGCCCAATTGGTCGCCCGGCTCAAGGAACTCAAAGAATCGCGTTTGAAGAGAAAGCAAGGCTCTCAAGCATCGTCCACTCCGTCTCCCCAGAAAAAAGAAGACGTCGAGAACGTTCCGTTCATGGTCGGTCTGATTAAAGGAGCGGCGCCGAATACCGGCGAGTATCCGTTCAAAGGCGTCATCGACATGGCGAGCAACACGATCGACAAATCGACGGGAACGATCACGATTCGCGGCGAGATTCCCAACGAAACCTATGAGATTTTCCGTGGACAGATTTGCCGCGTCCGGATTCCGACCTTCAAGCAGCCCGGCGCGATTCTCGTCAAGGAAGAAGCGATCGCGACCGACCTGAACAGTAAGTTCGTTTACGTCGTCGACGAGAAAAACGTCGCCCGTCGCCAAAACGTCGTCCTCGGTCAACTGGAGAGCGACAACATGCGGGTCGTCGAATCGGGACTCAAGGCCGGAGATCGCTATGTTTCGGTCGGAATCCAAAAAACCCGAGACGGCGGCGAAGTCAAAGCGACCGTTCCGGCCGTTGAGGAAAAAAAGACCGAAGCCCCCAAACCGACGGAAACGCCGAAAACCGAAGAAAAAAAGCCCGAAGAAAAGAAAGCCGAGGAAAAATAACAGCCGGAATGGAGCCGGTATTCCAGCGTAATGACGGTCGTTTGGTGTCGTCAAACGACCGTCATTTCGGCGAGTACGCCTCCATTCCGGCTTTTATTTCGTCTCTCAATGTCTAAACCCCATATTTCATGAAAACTCTTCTCTCAGGAAACGAAGCTTTTGCCCGGGGCGCTTACGAAGCCGGCGTGACGGTCGCGGCCGGTTATCCCGGAACGCCGTCGACCGAAATCCTCGAAAACGTCGCCGAAAAATATAAGAACGATATCTATTGCGAATGGGCGCCGAACGAAAAGGTCGCGTTCGAAGTCGCCGCCGGAGCCGCACAAACCGGCGCCCGCGTCCTCACGACGATGAAGCACGTCGGACTCAACGTCGCCGCCGATCCCTTGATGACGCTCAGCTATACCGGCGTTGTCGGCGGCTTCGTCGCGATCGTTGCCGACGATCCCGGAATGCATTCGTCGCAAAACGAACAGGATACCCGACGATTCGCGAAGTTCGCCAAGATTCCGATTTTCGATCCGTCGGACTCCGCCGAGGCCAAGGATTTTATCGGACTCGCCATGGAGCTTTCCGAGGAATATCGGACCCCGGTGATCGTTCGAAGTACGACACGGGTCTCCCATTCCCGGGGAATCGTTGAAGAAGTTGACCGAAAAATTCCCGAGCGGACAATCAATTTCGAAAAGGATCCGCCGCGTTTCGTTCCAATTCCGGCTTGGGCCAGACAGATGCGCGTCCGAGTTGAAGATCGCATGGAGCTGCTGCAAAAAACAGCGAGCAAGCACTCGGCAAACAAGATTCTCTGGCAGGATAAAAAGGTCGGAATCATCACGGCGGGAATCGCCTATCAATATGTTCGGGAGGTTTTCCCCACGGCGTCGGTCTTGAAACTCGGACTTCCCTTTCCATTTCCGGACGATCTGATTCGGCAATTCGCAGCCGGCGTGGAGCAATTGATTATCGTCGAGGAACTCGAAGACTTCATCGAGGAACACGTTCGAATGCTCGGTATTCCGTGTCTCGGCAAACCGATCGTTCCCCGAATCGGCGAACTTTCCCCGGACCTTTTGGAGGAACGGAAAGGACAACTTTTGAACGTCGAAACGTTCATCACGACACCGAAGTCGCATCCGGCGTTGCCGCCGATTCCCAGTCGACCACCGGTTCTCTGTCCGGGGTGTCCGCATCGGGGAATTTTTTACGCTCTGGGTCGCTTCGATGTCGTCGTGACCGGCGACATCGGCTGTTACAGTCTCGGCGTGCTGCCGCCGCTGTCCCGGATGGATACGATCCTTTGCATGGGCGCCGGCGTTTCAATGGCTCACGGCATGGACAAAGCGGGCAACAAACGCAAAGTCGTCGGAATCGTCGGCGACTCGACGTTTTTCCATTCCGGAATCACCGGCCTGCTTGATATCGCCTACAATAAGGGTTCTTCGACGATTATCGTGGTCGACAATCGAATCACCGCGATGACGGGACATCAGGACAACCCCGGTACTGGACAAACCTTGATGGGCGAGGCGACCGTCGAGGCGTCCATTGAGGAGATCGGTCGGGCCTGCGGCATCAAGAATGTTCGGACCATTCATCCGCGCGAAGTCAAGGAAACCGTTGCGACGATCAAGGAAGCGACCGAATCGCCGGAACCGTGGCTGATCGTCTCGAAAGCTCCGTGTCCGCTACACGAACGCAAACCGCTCGGTCCGCCGCTGCATGTGATCGAGGAAGAATGCAAAAAATGCAAACTCTGCCTCAAACTCGGCTGTCCGGGACTCGAAAAGGACGGCGACACGATCCGAATCAACGAATATCTCTGCGCCGGATGTAATATGTGTAAAAATCTCTGCCCCGCCGGTGCAATCGGTTCATAGTATTTGACGAGTAGTCGCCTTTCGATGCAAAACCAAAAAAATCGACGGTATTTCTTGCCCCACCGCGAAAAATGATCTATGATATCGGATAAACGCCCTGCTTCGATATTGTCGTTTGCGGAGAGTACTGCGTTACGGTCGTCAATCCTCCTCGATTTAGCGTGAAAGGTAAGAACATGTCGGATATTTTGGATAAAATGGGGAAAAACGAACAGCAAGAAGTTTTGACGGCAGGAAGAGACGGCTCGTTTTTGGATGAAACGGAAGATACCTTGAAAGACATGTATCTCTCGTTCCGATTGGGCGATGAGGATTACTGTTTGGAGATCCGGCACGTTACGGAGATCGTCGGCATCCAGAAAGTTACGGAAGTTCCCGACATGCCGCATTATGTCAAGGGCGTTGTCAATTTGCGAGGCCAGGTGATTCCGGTGATCGACATGCGCTTGCGGTTCAACATGCAGGGCCGTGAATACGATGAACGGACCTGTATCGTCGTGATCAACCTCCGAGGCGGTCAGGTCCAAGTCGGATTGGTCGTCGATACGGTTAACGAGGTTCGTTCCATTGAGGAAGTCAACGTTTCGCCGCCGCCGAAGAGCGGAACCGGTCAATGCGCCCAATATATTCGCGGCCTCGGAAAGGTCGGCGAGGATGTTAAAATTATCCTTGACGCCAACAAACTGCTCTTCGGCGACGAATTCAGCGGCATGGCCCTGTAATGAATACGGTTCAGTGGTCGACACTCGCCCTGCGACAGATTCGCCGATTGCCGAATTTGGTGCGTTGGCAGATCGTCGAAGCCGTCGATGATTTGAAAAACATGCCGAACTGTCGGCACGTGAAGGCGTTAAAAGACCATCGTTATGGATATCGTCGACGTGTCGGACAATACAGATTACTTTTCGATTGGGATGGGGACGTTCACATCGTTTCCATTGAAGAGGTGAGGAAAAGAGATGAGCATACCTACTGATTCAATCGCGGTATCTTCCGCTCAGTTCCTGAACGATTCCGAAGGTAATCCCCTTTACGTTATTCTTCCTTACGCGGATTTCCTGGCAATGGAAGCGGCGATTCGAGAAGAAAAAAGCGATAAAGATTATGTTCCCCACGAAGTTGCTTGTCGTGTTCTCGTCGAGAATTGCTCGGCGCTACGCTCTTGGCGTGAGTTTCTCGGCAAATCGACCGGGGAGATTGCGGAAAAAATTGGGATTTCGGAAACGGAGTACATTCAATGGGAAATGTTGCCGAGATTACCACGTCGGATTCTTCGAGAGAAAGTCGCTGCCGCTTTGGGAATTCGTTCGGAACAGTTGAAGTTTTGACGCTTTTTCGTAAAGTCAAATATTGCCGATCAATGAGCCGACCAACGGAAGGCGGCGACAACGTAGCCGACGGCTAATCAAGAAAAAGCCTTACCGTGCTACGGTATAATATAATGATTCAGGAAGACGATCGAGCGGTCTCTCAACAGATCGACGAACTCTGTGACGCCTTCGAAATCGCCCTGCAAGAAGGGCGGCCGATGGTGATCGAAGATTGTCTCGCTCAAATCGGCAAGGAACACGAAGCGCGACTGCTGCGTGAGCTCCTTGAAATCGAGATCGCGCTGAAGGATCGCCTCTCCGACGGCAGCGCGGACGACACACAGCCGCTCTTTCTAACACAGCGTTCCTACGGCGAACGGTTTCCGGAACACGCGGAGCTCGTCGACTCTATTGTTCGCCGACTCGCCAAACAGAAACAGATCGGCGACTACGAGATTATCGCCGAGCTCGGACACGGTGGAATGGGTGTCGTTTACAAGGCCCGGCAAAAGCTCCTGAACCAGATCGTCGCGATCAAGGTGTTGCCGCAGTCGCTGCTTAACGAACCGCAAGCTGTCGCAAGATTCCGCCGCGAAATGCAGCTGATCGGCGGACTCAACCATCCGAACATCGTCCGCGCCCTCAACGCCGGAGAATCCGATGGGACCCAATACCTCGTCATGGAGTTCGTTGACGGCATCAATCTGCAGAAGTTGACAGGGCGAGGGCAGCCCAAGGATTCTTCCTCCACGAATCACGAATCACGGATCACGAAGCACGTTCCCCTCGGTGCTGTCTGCGAGATCGTCCGGCAGGCGGCGCTCGGATTGCAGCACGCCCACGAATTCGAACTGGTTCACCGCGACATCAAACCGGCGAACCTGATGCTCGACTGGCGGGGAACCGTCAAAATTCTCGATCTCGGTTTGGGAAAATTCCTCTCCGAGCAGCGGCCCGCCGACGACGTGCAGTCGCTGACGAAGATCGGAACCACGATGGGAACGATCGACTACATTTCGCCGGAACAGTGTGAGAACGCCGGCAACGTCGACATCCGGGCGGATATCTACAGTCTCGGTTGCACGTTCTATTTTTTGGCGACGGGACACGCTCCGTACTCCGATACCCGGTTCGACTCGACGCGCAAAAAATTGATGGCCCATATCGTCGGCGATATTCCGTCGTTGACGGCAAACGTTCCCGAGGCGAGCGGCGAACTCGAAAAAATCTTCAACAAGATGCTCGCCAAGGAACCGGCAGACCGCTTCCAGACGCCGCAGGAACTCGCCGACGCCCTGGAGCCGTTTGCCGATTATTACAGTCTGCTGGATTGTCTCGAAGTCTGGCGGGATGAACACGGTTCGGTTTCCGGAGCGAAAACATCGGCGCGGCCCCATAGTAGTCGCATGGGAACGAAGGCGGTTTACAAACCGCGACCGATGCCGAAATCCGCCAGAGATATTTGGGCGAGCCTGCTATTTATCCCGGTCGTTGGAATCTGCCTGGCGATTCTCTTGCCGCTTATTCAAAACATTCGTTCGGTTTTATCTCCTCCGCCGATCTCATCGACCGTCTCGACGCAAGCCGTCGCCCAAGAGGAATCGATTGCCGAGGCTCAGCTCAACTTGGCGCAACTTCCGGGACTCAACGGCGGTTGGTGGTTCGACGAAACTCCCTGGTTCCTGCCGCCGGTTCGGGAGTTGATCCAGCGAAAACTTGCCGAAACGAAAGATCTGAAAACCGTGCTGGGCGATGAATCGGAAAAGTATTTTGATCCGAACGCCGCTGCGGTCTATACTTGGCTTTGGAACGTTGTTTCCCGATATTCCAGCGACCTGACGCCGGCGGAACAGGAACTCGTCGGCAAACTGAAGCAACTTACCGATTCCGGACTCGAACACGACGAACTGGAACAATCGATATTCGACGCCTTGGCCCTGTTGGTCTCGGCGTATCCGGCAAACAAACCGTGGTCGGCGGTCGACCAACATTCCCGGGCTTTGCTCGAACATCGCTTGGCCTTGTTGAAGGACGACAAGGACCTTGCGATCACCGCGTCGGAATCCTATCGAATCGCGACGAGTCTCTATCGGAAGGAAATCGAGAAATTTTCCGAGAAACCTTCCGGGAAGTCTGCTGCGGAAAACCTCAGACGTTTAGAGTTTCTCTGCCTGGCCGATGCCGCGAGATTGGAACATCTTTCCAGTGGCGACTACGAAAAAGCGAACGCCGAGTTCGACGCGGTGTACGCCCGGCGCAATACCGGCGAACGGCTCAGTCCGCTGTTCAACGTCGAGCTCCGGGCAACGCAGGGAGCGCTCCGCGCGGAGGCCGGAAAATACGACGACTCGCTCTTCGAACGGGCGCTGGAATCCTTGAAGCGGTCGAAAGTCGGCGAACGCTCGCATCCGTTGGAAGCGTATGTTTACGAACGATACGCCTGGAGCCTGATCGATCAATGGAAAGTCAAGGAAGCGGAAGGCCGATTCAGTCAGGCGCTGCTCGTTCGGGCAACGAATCGGAAAGAGTCCCAAAATCCCTTTGCGTCGATTTACGTGTTCCATAACCTGCACGGTCTCGCGATGACGTATCGCTATCGCGGCAGCATGGAGAAAGCGGTCGACGAATATCGTAAAACGCTTGCACTGATCGAGAAGGAACGGGAAACATTCCAAACGTCCTCAGAACAGACCTCATCGCTTGGTCGGCAGTATCGGGAACGTCTCCGTGAACGAGCGGCAAACACTCGGGAACGTCTTGCGGACTGTACATTGTACGGCGGCGCCGCCTCGGGAATCGCCAAGAGCCAACTGGTCGACGCGGCCAAACTCTACGCCGAAGCCGCCGAACTGTACGACGCCGATAGTCCGAAACGGGTCATGCAAACCAAACAGGCGCTCGCTCTGATCCTTTCCGGCGACGTCGGAAACGGTGAAGCGATTCTCACTAAACTGGACGAAGAGAAGCGAACGCTGCTCGGCAATCAACATCGAACCGACTTGATTCGACAACTCGCCGACGCGGTTCTCTCCTTTCAAAAGAATCGGAGTCAAGGAAATCCGGAGGAAGAAAAAAAAGCCCTGCGGCTGTTCCTCCGTAAAATGGATATCGCGGACTCCGGAATCGAAGGAACCCGTCGAGAAAACCTGGAGATGCGAATGTTCGGCGCGGAATTCCTGCTCAACGCCGAACTGGAAAAGGGCGAAATCGCCGAAGCGGAACGGGACGCCTCGTTCTTCAACGCGCCGTTTATCGTTTTCTGGAACAAACCGGAAACCCGGCCTTTCATTCGGCGACCCGTCGAACTGCTTGTCCGAATCGTTGCCTTGGCTTACGAAAAGGAACGCGACCAAAAATATCTCGATCCGATCGTCAACGTTTTGCTGAAAATGAGAGCCCAAGGCCGCTCCGACCCTAAAAATTTTGACGAACTGCCAACGGTCGTTGCTTTCTTCCTGACCGAAGAATCGAACGACGGTTTCGTCGTCTTCTTTCCCCAAGACGGCCGTCCCGGTGAACTTTATCGGCTGCCGCTGACTCGGCAACAGGTTAAAAATGCTTCGAAAAAGAATAAAAAAGATTTCGTCCTCGATGAAAAGTTACGAAATCTAATCGCCGAGGAAAAGAAAGCCGGACGCGCTGTCATCAAATCGTGGTCCGACGCCGCAAGTTGGGCAAGACCCGAAGACGCGATCAACGACGTCGATTGGCCCTTCAACGAGGATTTTTGACGGGACTCAACCCGAAGTCGATTCCGCAAACATGAAAGAAGAACAACCGACTTCCGCAAGATCTCTCTTGACAAGGCGGTCGATTTTCCGCATGATTCCGGGCTGAAGGATGGTCCGTGCCACGGGAAGGTGATTGCCTCGGCCTCATCGCCGCCTTCCGTTGGTCGGCCCATCGTTCGGCAGTCTTTGACTTTATTAAAAATCGCGAAACGGAGAGTTCTTTTCGCGAAATGTCAACCGAATACCGTTTCGCTGTATATAAATATTCTCCGTTCCGGTGCGTGTAAGGATACCAAGACGATGCCCAAAATTTTTTGCTCAAATCGGCTTTTCTTCTTTTGTTCGTCGCTTTTATTATTGTCGAGCGGTTCCCTTTTGGCGCAACAGTCGGGTTGGAGCGGTTATCGATCTCCGGTTACGACGAAACCGATTCCCGCATTGGCGCCGACCAACGAGCCGCAAGGCAACGGCGAAACGGACTTTATTCTCTTGAAAACGGGCTATCTTGCCGAGGGAATCGCGACGAACGAGGGTAAATATTACACCATAAAAACGGAGTTCGGCGGCATGCAGATTCCGACCGTCAACGTCGAGTACATCGGTCGGAGTCGCCAGGACGTCTATCGATTTCGCCGTAATCTTGTCGACGGAAACAACTGCCAGGACGTAATGAAATTCGCTGAATGGTGTTTGAACAACGGCCTTCCCAAGGAATCGCTTGAAGAATACCGGCGTGCTCAACTGGTCGCTCCCAATGCGACGCTAGGTGGTTTCATCCAGCAACGGATCGAATCGTTGCAGCGGCAGATCGACAGCGGCGCCGCAGCTCTCCAAAACCCGTTCGTTGCGCCGGATGCCGGACTTTCGGGGGCGGGAGCTTCGGACCTCAACGACGACATCAATCCGATAGTCTCTGGAATGCCGAAGTCGATCGTCGATTCGTTTTCAAGAAAAGTTCAACCGATTCTTTCGTCCCGCTGTGCTGCGGCCGACTGTCATGGTTCCGCGTCCGAGAACGGTTTCAAGGTTAGCATTCCTCGCCATCCGAACGGAAGTACGACATACCGGAACCTGCAAGCTTCTTTGCGATGGGTTGACCCGAACAATCCGTCAGCCAGTCCGCTGCTTTCCGCGATGGTCAGTCATCATGGCGGCGTCAAACCGGCATTCAATGTTGAGTCGAACCAATATAACAGCACGATCCAATGGATCCAAACGACGATCAAGGACCTTCCCAGCGAATACGCCAGCCAGCTTTACTCCGCCAAACAACCGAAAAAACTGGAAGCGTCCATCGCGCCGGCGCCGAAAACGGGAGATGTTCCTCAAACATTCTTCGCCGAAAAGGACAAGGTACCGGTCAATTTCGTACCGACCCGACTTAATGTTCCGGGTCCGATGCAACCTCCGTCCGGACCGGCGCCGTCGCAGCCAACGTCGGATCCACTGGATCCGACCCTTTTCAACGCCAGATTCCACGGAACGGTCGATCCTCCATCAAAATCGTTCCGATAATTATTTTGTCAGTATGAGCCGTAGCTCTTTTAAGGGTACCGCGAAAAATCCGTCCCGACGTCGTTGAGACCGAAAACATCTCTTCATTTTTTTTCGAGGTCGTTCGCGACAAGTTCGTCGAGTTCCATCAACAAGCAAAATGGGTATCCACTCGCTTCAAGCGGCAGCTCAAATTCGCGTTTTTTGTTGAGAGCGGCGATTGGTGACGGCTTGTTGCATGAACCGAAAAAACAATTTGCCGCGTCATCGGGAATTCCGTCGATTAAAACGAAACGTAAATTCGTTTTTCATCACATCCAGAGCATTTGAATCGGGACGAGTAGGTTCAGGATGAGAATCGACGGCACGAAATACTTTTCCGGAACAAGAAGGAAAATTTTGCGCCCGAGCAAAACGCCGAGCAACAGTCCCGGCAACATCGCCAAATCGAAAAGCAGCGTTTCCTGTGTGATCATGTTCAGACCGGCAATCAACGGCAACTTCGAGACGTTGACGATGAAAAAGAAGACGGCCCAGGTTCCCATGAAATCCGTTTTCGAAAGCTCCTGCGACGACATATACACGCCCATCACGGGACCGGCGGCGTTACCGATCTGCGTCGTGACTCCGGACAGAAATCCCATGAACCAACCGAAGAGCCGCGACTTCGGAAAAAGCGTCCAACGCATCCGACGGCGAAGCTCCTCCAAAGCGATTAACGAGAGAATCATCACGCCGAGGATCGTCTTGAATTGGGCGTGATCCATCGACCACAACGCC
Source organism: Thermoguttaceae bacterium (assembly GCA_031548665.1). Taxonomy (GTDB): domain Bacteria; phylum Planctomycetota; class Planctomycetia; order Pirellulales; family Thermoguttaceae; genus WRKP01. The sequence continues at coordinate 28,257 of JAVBQW010000011.1, read as the reverse complement.
ACCGTTCCGAGCAGAAGGCCGAGAACGACCGGCGGCAGGAGCATCCGAATGCGCTGCCAGTCGGCACTTCGATGGTAATAATAGACCGCAAAAGAATCGGCGACGACCAACAACGGAACCACAGCTCCCGAGGACAACTTTTCGACGCCGGGAAACGCCAAAGTCATCAAGAGAACGCCCGGGAGGCCCGTTCCCGGAACACCCGTCTTCGACATGCCGAAAAAGATCGCCGCGATCAGACCCCAGAGAAGTAATAACATGCTTCGCTCGAAACTCAAAGAAAAGGGAACTTCGAATAATCCATCCTGACGTCGTTGAGACCGAAAATGTCTCTTCATTTTTCAAGACCGGGACCACAGGTCCCGGCTCGTTTTCAGAATTTCCAGAGGTTCCCAAAAGTTTCTCGCCCTTTCGCGCGTCGGAGGCCGACGCGGCTAACGACAATATTTTTTTCGGTCCGACTTCAGACTATTCATACTCGGCGAACGATTTTCCGACCTTGATCGTGTAGCGACCACCGGCGGCTTCGAATTCGACCTTGTCGTAGTCGATCTTTCTGACGAAACAGCGGACGCCGTCCAAACGGAACATTTCTCCTTCGTAAAGCTTGAATTTTTTCGCCTCGGTTCGCAGGTCGACCCAAACCTGCGGCTTGTCGTTCACCTCGACGACCGCCGTCACGAAACAGTAAGGAGACTGGTCGAAATCGACCTTCGGCGGCGGAGCATCGGCGTGCTGCGGTTGCGCCGACGGCGGAACGTACGTCGAAAAGAGCGCCCGATCGACGATCGTTTTGAGCATCTTTCTCTCGGCTTCCATCGAAAGAGCGTTCGATTTGTCGCGCATCGTCAAGGTTGTCGCCGGTTTCGCCTGCCGTAACGCCAGCGCCTCGACCTTGAGCGAGACGTCCATCTCACGCGACTCCTTCAGCGGTCGAATCGACACGCTCCGAATCAATTGGAGATGATCGGTCCGCTGGAAACGTCCAAGGAACGTCGCAAGTTGTTCCAAACTCGCCCGGGCATGGAGGGAAATCGTATATTTTTTGTAAAATTCCTTGAACGGCGAAATCGCTCCCTGATCGATCTTGATTTCCCGCAGTCCGCTGGCGCTCGCCTGGTCGAGCAACCAGTTTCTGTACACCGACTGCGCAACGGATTCGTTCGGCGGCAAGGAAATCGACGCCAACTTTTCGAGCCGCTTGTTGATCTCGTCGGCGTTCTGCGTTTCCTTTTCCAGCTTTTCAAGATCGGTTCGCAACTTGCTCCGTTGCGCGGAGAGTTTCGCCGACTCCGCTCCGAAGTAAACGTAGACGGTCGGCACGATCACCAGGAAAAGCAGGATTCCGGCGACAACGAGCAGAAATTTTTCCCGCTTTTCCGGCGATGAAAGATTTTCCACGAAGCTCATTGCTTCACCTCCCTTTCCGTCGCCGATTTTTGTTCGACTTCTTTCTCCTTTTTTTCCTTTGATATCGTTTCGATGGTCGGCGGCGGTTCTTTTTCAGTCGGTGGAACGGCAGGCGAACCGTTCGGCGGCGTCTCGGCTGGCGGAATCGCTTCGACGTCGTTCGACGGCGTTTCCATGGTCGCGGCAGCGGCAGCGGCGGCTTTCGACAGGAAAACCGACAAATTGTACCGGATTCCGTAAAGATGGCTCCCTTTTTGCTCGCCCATTTCACCGGGTTTGACGAGATGCTTTTCGTCGCGGAGCCGTCCTTCCATCAGAGCGAGGACCGAGGAATCCTGAACGAGCGTTTTCAAGGTCATGGAACCGCCGCTGTTCGCGGAGATCGTCAAGTCGTTGAGAATCATCTCTTTCGCTCCGGGCAGCTTGCGGCTCAACCAGTCGAGCTGCTCGAACCAGTTGATGTCGTCGGCCTGCCAAGCGTCAATCGCGGCGAGCTGGTTGCGCTGTTCGCTGACGGCCGCCGCCGTCGACCGCAGGCGGTTGACCTTGCCGGAAAGGACCTTGATGTCGGCGAGAAGAACCGAACGACTATAAAAGCCGTATCCGATGAACGCAATAAGGAGAAACAAAACCGCGGCGACGATTCCGGTCAGCATTTGACGCTGTCCGACGGGTTCCGGCCTCTTTTTCGGATTGCAGAAGTCGATGTCGCTCGCTTCTCCCTTGGCGGCTTGCAAGGTCGCTCCGATCAGGGCGGCGAAACGTTCCGGCGTCTCGGGAAGTCCTTGTTTCAGGTCGTCGCTCCGCTGGATGTCTTTCCATGGATCAAAGGTCAACACGGGAACGCCGAGCCCGTCCGCCAACGGTTTGGCAAGTTTGTCGAAGCAGGCGCCGGTTCCACAGAGAACGACTTCGTCGATCATGACGCCTTGGATCTCATTGCGAACGGCGATTCGAGTCCGTTTCAGTTCGGCAAGAAGCTTCGCGGCAAACTCCGGACTCGTCGGGGCGTCGGAACCGCTGATTTTCGGTGACCGCATGAAAACCGCCGAACCCTGATGAAGAACCGACTGTGGAGCTTCCGTCGCGTCCAACTCGACAAAAAGATAGGTCCGGCCCGGATCGAATTCCGGCGAACGTCGCCAGAGAAACGCGACTTCGCAAGGCCGGAGTACCACCCGACGCAACGTCAGGTTTAATTCCTCGCAAAGCTGTTGGATCTTTCGGAGGGTTTCATGGCGAATGGTCGACGCGAGAAGATGCTTCGGACCGCCGAACGAAACCGGAATTTCCTTGGCAACCGCTTTTCCTTTGGCTCGAACCGCAGGAAACAACGTACTTCGGGAAACGTTTTCCAACTTGTTCGTCATCACGAAGTCCAACGGCGAACTCGGATCGTAACCGTTGAACTCTTTCGACGCCTGAAATCGAACAAGATCCGGAAGTTCCTCGACAGGAACCGGCGGAAAAACCATCGATCGGACCTCGACGTCGCCTCGACCGAGAACGACAACGGTTTCAGACTTCGCCAAGCGGTGTTTTTGGATCAGTTCGGCGAGTTCTCCCTTTTTTAACGACTTGTACGTTTCAACGTCTCCGGACTCCGAAGAGCCCGGTTCGTCGGGTTTCAGTGAATAAGAGAATGATCGTTCGAATACCGCCGTTCCGTGATGAACTTTGGCGGTGAGAAGCATCAATCGATCGTTCTCGCAGGTCAGCGACAACCAGTTCGCCATGGAAAAACTTTATCTGTATTACTAATGTTCAAGATCGTGAATTTTTTATGCAGCGCCAGCGAATCCGGAAGCGGAGCGACCATTTCGCGGGTTTCGGCGCCGGAGCGGCAGCTCCTGTTGACGGCCCAGCCGCGCTGGGTGGGAGAACGATGAAAAACAACTCGATGGACGGAGAAGCAATTCCTTACTAATTTACCAAACCCCGGCAAAAGGGGAAGGTATTGAATATATACTGCGAAACGGCATTCGACTGACATTTTGAGAGAAGATTTTGCCGTTTCGCTTTTTTTCGTAAAGTCAAATATTGTCCAACGATGAGCCGACCAACGGAAGGCGCCGTTGATGGAGCCGAAGGCAGCCGCCTTACCGTGCTACGGTATAGATCGTCCCGGTTTGAGAAGTCATCCAATTTTTGTCGATTGTTGCCGATGATTCCTTCCGATTCCAATTGCCGAAACAGACCCTTTCGAAAAGCCGAAGTATTTCGTATAATGAGGACAATCTGGAACGGTTTTACGGTTTTTTGCGATTGCGTCGTTCCATGATTTCGCTTTTTTTTGTCAAATGCCCCACGGAACTCCCAATCTTGACCTAGATTTGATAGAGTTTTCGTCATCGGTTTGCAGTCGCTTCGATCAAAAGCCGTTCGATGAACGACTTTTCCTGCCAACTTTCCTACCATTTTTAACATTGAGGTCTATTCCATGCGTGGTCGACTGAAAATCGGCGTCAAACTGATTCTCTCTTTTGGTTTGATGATCGCCCTCCTACTGCTCGTCGGTTCCGTTGGTTTTTTCGGCTTGCGCTATGTTCATTCGGAAGTCGAGTCGTTTGCCAGCGACAATCGGATCGCGTCGTTTGCGACGGACACGGTGCAGAACGTCTTGAGCGGACAGCGGGAAATGCTTTCCTATCTTCTTGACGGCGATAACGACAAGCTTTACGAGACGGCCGTCAAAGAAAACGCCGACGCCAAAGAAGCGTTTGAAAAAATTAAAAAAGAACTCGGACCGGAAGACGCCGAACTTCATAAAATCGCCGAGTTAGTGGGGCCGCTTCTTGATAAAACGGTGCAGGACGCCGTGGAAATCCACCGACTTTTCGACGGACGCAAACAGGGAGATGCCGCCCGACGAGTCACCGGACAGGAAGTCAACAAGGGATTCGACGCCATCGACGCCTATCTTAAGAAAAAAGCGGAAGGCGTGAAACCGGAAAATGCGGAAGAACTTGCCGCGATCAAAGCGCATCAGGATGAATTGTTTACGGCGAAATTTTATCGACAGGACATCCGGCTCGAATTGCGGAATATCGAAATCGGTAAGACGGCCAAAGCGAGGGACGACGCGGAAAACCGTCGAGGAATCGCGTTCGGTAACATGGTTGCTCCGCTCAATAGAATGTCGGACAAACCGATCGACAACGAAGAAAAGAAATTACTGGACGCCCTGCTTACGAAAACCGTCGATTGGTCGAAAGCCGCGTCGCCGTTCAAAGACGAATCCAACAAGATCCGGGAAACACAAGATCAGTGGAAGACGACAGCCCAAGAATGTATCGCCCAATGTGAAGCGATTTTCTCGACCGCTTCCCAACAGGTTCTTGCTACCGAAAAGGAAGTCGACGAGACCGTCCAATTTGTCGTGTGTTGGATTATCGGCGTTTCCATCTTCGCGGTTGTTGTCGGGATCGCGATGATGTTCGTGTTGAATCGGAGCATTTCCCACAAGATGATCTTCGTGACGGACATGCTCGGTCGCGTTGTCGGCGATGGCGATTTCAACGTCGTCGTCGAACCTGCGTTGCTGCAACGACAGGACGAAATCGGTCGGTTGGCTCGGACGACGGAAAACGTCCTGAAGGATTATCGCGGCGTCTCAGAACTCGCTCAGGCTTTGGCTGACGGCGACTGGACCCGGGAAGTTTCGCTGAAGGGCGACAAGGATTTGATGAACATCAACCTGAAAAACATGGTCGAAAAAGTCAACGACGCCCTTCTCCATGTCGCTTCGGTCGTCGAACAGGTCGCGTCCGGAGCTCGCGAGGCTTCTTCGGCCAGCGACAGTCTGTCGCAGGGAGCGACGACTTCCGCCGCGAGTCTCGAAGAGATCACCTCGTCGATGGGCGAAGTCGGTTCGCAAACGAATACCAATGCCGGAAAAGCGACGGAAGCCAATCGGCTCGCCAAATCGGCGACCACGTCAGCGACCGAAGGCAAGGACATGATGCAGAAGATGATCTCGTCCATGGAACTGATCACGAAAAACGCCGGAGATGTTCAGCGAGTGATCAAGGTGATCGACGATATTTCGTTCCAGACAAATCTTCTCGCGTTGAACGCCGCCGTCGAAGCGGCCCGGGCCGGAGTTCACGGAAAGGGATTCGCCGTCGTCGCCGAAGAAGTTCGTAATCTCGCCGCCCGCTGTGCCAAGGCGGCCGGCGAAACCTCCCAAATGATCGAAAACAACAACAAACAAATCGGTCAGGGAGCCGAAATCGCGATGAAAACTTCCGACAAGCTCGACTCGATCGTCGAACAGTCAGAAAAAACGGCCGGACTGATCAACGACATCGCGACAGCTAGCAACGAGCAAGCCCAAGGAATTCAACAGATTTCCCAAGGACTCCAGCAGATTGACAGCGTGACGCAGCAGAACACCGCCAGCGCCGAGGAAACCGCCAGCGTGTCACGCGAAATGAGTAGTTCAGCCGAAACCCTCCAATCCCTGATCGGTCAATTCAAACTCCGGCAGGCAAAACACGGTAGTATTACGCCGTCGGTTGCGACTTCGGCGGTTTCGTCTCCGCAAACGTCGACGCTCCAACATATGGAGCCGGCTCGTCATGCTCCGGAAAACGCGATCAAGATCGACCTGTCAATGAAACCGGCGGTCCATGCGACCAAACCTGTGTTGCCGCAAAACCCGGTTGCCGCGAAACCTGCCGTTTCGACCAAACCGATTGCTACGAAACCTGTCGTTCCGACCAAACCGTTTGCCGCGAAACCTGCCGTTCCGACCAAACCAGCGACTCCGGGTTCATTTCACCCGAAACCGCGAGTCGAGCAGAATCCGAACCAGTTTCCCGCTGAGCCGACTCACGACGTCAAAGGCGGTTGGGGCGGCGTACCACACGATCAGAAAATCTCGATTAATCTCGACGACAAGAGCTTTCTTGACGACAAAAACTTCGGGAAGTATTGATATACCGTACCACGCCATAAAACGGACGTTTTACGAAGGCGTGGTTCGTGGTTCGTGACGCAAGCGAAAAATCACGAATCACCAACCACGAATCACGACAAATCAAAACGGTTGTTTTAGACTTTCGCCAGAAAGTTTCATGCCGAAAACGGGGAGGTGAAAGAGTGAAAGGGTGGGAGAGACGCAACTGCTTGATAGAACGCATCTTGCATTTTCCCTTTCACTCTCTCACCCTTTCACCCTTTCACTCAAAAGTTGGCGGTTTATTTTCTGGCGAAAGCCTTATACCGTTGCGGAGTATATTATACTGCAAAACGGCATTCGACGGACATTTTTGGAAAGGTTTTTCCGTTTCGCCTTTTTTCGTAAAGCCAAATAATGTCGGAAGATGAGCCGACCAACGGGAGGCGGCGTCGACGAGGCCGAAGCGCCATACCGTGCTACGGTATAGCAGCCGGAAAGGAGACGCCGTGTTTCGTTTTTCGGCCGCCGGATTGACGGCGAAAACCGTCATTACGGCGAGTACGCCTCCATTCCGGCTGTTATACTGAAAACGGCGAGAAATTACCTTTTTCGTTTTCAACCGAAAAAGAGCCCCAAGTGGAGCGGTACTCCGCGCAACTTGGGGGTTGAAGCGGGGAAAACGTGCAGTTTGTCCCCGTTTGCAGTATATCACACCGCGAACATCTTTGTACTAGCCGTTTTCAGTAACATTACCATCCTCAAAATACGAAACAATCAGGAGTTTCGCTCCCTTTGTGAATTGATCGTTTTTCAGGGGGTCGGTATCGACTTTCGTTGGATCGCGGCGGCAATCAACGCGGTGAACAGCGGATGCGACTTCGTCGGCTGCGATTTGAACTCCGGATGGAATTGTACCGCGACGAACCAAGGATGATCCGCCAGTTCGACGGATTGCACCAACACTCCGTTGGGACTTGTCGCCGTGACGTTCATCCCGCTTCGGTTCAACTGTTCACGATACTGGTTGTTGAATTCGTAGCGGTTACGGAAACGTTCCGAAGCCAATTGGCAACCGTAGGCCTCCATAATCCGGCTTCCTTCCTGAAAAATCGACGTATTGGCTCCGACCCGCGGCGTTCCGCCCAGCTGCGTGAACGTATGGTGTTCGTCAAGCAGGCAGATCACCGGATGCGGCGTGTCCTTGTCGTATTCCGTCGAGTTGGCCCGATCCAGATTCAACGCGTTCCGGAAAAAATCGATGACGGCACACTGCATGCCCAAATCGATTCCCAAAAAGGGAATCCCGCTTTCCCGGGCGATGCGGACAGCGTCGATCTTTCCCTCGATTTCGGACTCGCCGAACGCTCCGGAAACGAGAATTGCGTCGGCGTTAGCGAGCTGCTGCTTCGTCTCGGTTTGAGAGACGCTCCGACTTGGAATCCGCAGCACCCGGATTCGAGCCTTGTTGGTCACGCCGGCGTGATCGAGAGCCTCGTACGTCGATTTGTAGGCGTCCCGATGCTCCGCGAACTCGCCGACCACCGCGACGGTCAATTCGTGCTCCGGATTCCGCAGTCGACGGAGCAGTTCGTACCAATCGCCAAGCTCCAACGGACCGGCGTTCTTGATTTGCAGCTTTTCAACGATCAATTGGTCGAGCTTGTTTTCCATCAAACTGATGGGAACCTCGTAAATCGAGAAATCCTTGTCTTTTTCCTCGATCACCGCTTCAGTCGGAACGTTGCAGAACAATCCGATCTTGGCGCGCTCTTCCTGCGAAATGGAAACCTCGGTTCGACAAATCAGGATGTCCGGTTGGATGCCGATCTGTCGGAGTTGTCCGACGCTGTGCTGCGTCGGCTTCGTTTTGAGTTCCTTGGCCGCTTTGAGATACGGAACCAGCGTGAGATGGATATACAGGCAGTTTTCCTTGCCGACGTCCAAGGCGAACTGCCGAATCGCTTCCATGTGAGGCAAGCTTTCGATGTCGCCGACGGTTCCGCCGATTTCGGTGATCACGACGTCGACGCCGGGACCGCCGAGACGGCTCAAACACTGCTTGATCTCGTTCGTGATGTGTGGGATGACTTGGATCGTCGCCCCTTGATACTCGCCACGTTTTTCCTTTTCGAACACACGCTGATAAAGCTGACCGGAGGTCCAGCTGCTGTTCCACGTCAACTCGGTGTTCGTGAAACGTTCGTAATGTCCGAGATCAAGATCCGTCGTGCTGCCGTCGTCCAACACGTAGACTTCGCCGTGCTGGGCCGGCGAAAGAAGGCCGGGATCGACGTTGATGTACGGATCAAGCTTTTGCAGCCGAATATTCAGGCCGCGATGTTCGAGCAGAAGACCGATTGATGCGCTGGTCAACCCTTTGCCGAGGGAACTGACGACGCCACCGGTTACGAAGATAAACTTTGTCATTCGATGCTCCTGGTTGGGGCCCAAGGCCGGAGAGAAGAGAAATTAACACAACCAGGAACCGTATTTTACGCCGTAACCGGCGTCTGTCAATCCGTGGGCGGCAAACGCGGACTGGACGCTATACCGTAGCACGGTAAGGCGGCTGCCTTCGGCTTCATCGACGCCGCCTTCCGTTGGTCGGCTCATCGTTCGGCGGTATTTGACTTTACGAAAAAAAGCGAAACGGCAAAATCTTTTTCTCAAAATGTCAGTCGAATGCCGTTTCGCAGTATATATTTTTCACCGCTTGCTTCTGTATTTCGGCTTTACGAGAAAATAACAGACCCAAGACGCGCTTCGCGGCTCAAACGCAAGCGGACCGCCAAGCGCGTCCGAAACTTTTGATCGGAAGCCTTGTTGACTTCTTCCGTTAATTATGCGACGATGTTTTTCTTTCAATCGCTCCCCTTTCCTCCACCCAATGTTAAAAGGAACCATTCCATGATGAAGAATCGACGCGACCTTTTGAAACTTGCCGCCTTTGGCGGTGCCGCCTTGGCTCTTGGAAACGGAATTCCGGCAACGGCTCAGGAATCCGCTGAAAAGAAGGCTCCATGGGCCGAATTGATGGGTTGGCGGGTCGGCTGCCAACTGTATTCGTTCAACCGTTTCACCTTCCAGCAGGCGGTCGAAAAAACGGCGCAGGCCGGAGCCCGATACTGTGAAATTTTCCTCGGACAAAAGATCAATGACACGCAAAAAACAAGCGACGCCGTCGGAAACAAGGCCGTTCGCAAGTTGATGAAAACGATTTTTGCCGATAATGGCGTGATTCCGTTGTCCGTGGGCGTCTGCGGAGCGGATCGGGCCGTGTTCGAATTCGCCGCCGACATGGGACTCTATGCGATTTCTTCGGAACCGAAGTTCGATAAACTGGCGGAAATCGACAAAATGACTCAGGAATATAGGATCAACGTCGCGCTGCACAATCATCCGAAACCGTCGATTTATTGGGACTACAAAACCGTTCTGGAACAGCTCAAGGACTGCGGCCCACGCATCGGAGCCTGCGCCGACATCGGACACTGGATGCGTTCCGAAATCAATCCCATCGAAGCGATTCAAGCTCTCAAAGGGCGAATCATCCAATTCCATTTCAAGGATCTGGATCAGTACGGCAAGGGACACGACATGCCGTGGGGAACCGGAAAAGCCGATGTTCCCGCGATCCTCGCCGAACTCGCCGCCCAGAAATTCCACGGACCGTTCTTCGCCGAGTACGAGTATAATTGGGAGAACTCCGTTCCGGAAATCACGCAAAGCATCGCCTTCTTCAACGAAACCGCGAAGAAATTGATTTCGGAGTAAAGGAACCGTGAGAGGGTGAAAGGGAAAGAGACGCAACCTCTTGATAGAAAGCATCTTGCTTTTTCCCTTTTACTCCCTCACCCTTTTCCATCCTTTTATTCAAAAGTCGACGGTTTATTTTCTGGTGAAAGCCTAATCCAGAAAACATCAAGTTTGCTCGTTCTTTCTTTCCTATGCCGAAGTTAACGCCGCCGAAATTCCGGGAACTCAAACACGACGCCCGAAAAATCGTCATGCTTACCGCTTACGATTTTCCGAGCGCCGCAATTCTTGACGGCTGCGGCGTCGACGCAATTCTCGTTGGCGACAGCCTCGGCAACGTCGTCCAAGGTCGGAAAACAACGCTTCCGGTAACACTCGAGCAGGTGATCTATCACGCCGAAATGGTCGTCCGTGCCGTTTCCAATGCTTTGGTCGTCGTCGACATTCCGTTTCCGCTCTGTCAACTTGGTCCGAAGGCCGCAACGAAAGCTGCCGCTCGGATTCTCAAGGAAACCTTAGCCGACGCCGTGAAAATCGAAGGCGGAGCCGATCGGGCCCAAACGATCGCCGCCGTCGTTGCCGCCGGAATTCCCGTGATCGGACACTGCGGCCTGCTTCCCCAGGATGTTCGCAAGCTCGGAGGATTCGTCGTCCAGCGGCAACGCGAGCAACTTCTTGCCGACGTCGTCGCCGTGGAAGCGGCTGGAGCGTTCGGCGTCGTCCTTGAATGCATGGCGACCGACATCGCCGCCGAAGCGACGCGGCAAGTCGGGATTCCGACCATCGGAATCGGCGCGGGCTCTCATTGCGACGGACAGGTACTCGTTTTTCACGATTTGCTCGACTTTTCGCCGTCTGAAGACGCCAAGGTTCCCCGACATGTCAAGCGTTACGCCAATCTCCGACAGATCATCGGCGATGCCGCGAAACTGTACGCCGAAGAAGTTCGAAACGGAGTTTTTCCCGCCGAGGAAAATTCGTTTCGATGAGAAAATTACCATATTGCCGTGGTCTCGTTTCTCAATAAAGTTGTTAGAAAACGACCGTTTTACAAAAAATTCGCATGGTTTTTCAGAGCCGCGTCCGTCAGGAAGCTGTTTTTTTCGGGGCAACCACTCCCTGACGGTCGCGGCTCTGATTCACCAAATTACAGTTTCCGAACAACTCTAAGTGCTTGGTCAAAAATAAGCTGTCGAATTGTACAAAAACAACCTTGCTTCAACCCCCGAGTTGCGGCGCCGTATTGATTTTTCGGCCGCCTCCACTCGGGGCTCTTTTCGATAGGTTGTTTTTGACCGCTCCCTAATGATTCAAAAAATCGGCTCCGCCGAAAAACGTTTGCCGACCGGGGCGGAATCCGTTGATCCAAGTTCGAAGGAATAAACGTCTCATTCGCAAACACATCCTTATCCAAGGGTCGCATTTCGCGGCTCAAACGCAAGCGGAACACCGTTCTTTATGTCAACGCTCCTGATCGCCCTCGCATCGTTTTTCGGTTTTATCGTCGCCTACAACACCTACGGACGGTTTCTCGCCCGGCGGATTTTTCAGCTTCAGCCGGAGGAAAAGGTTCCGAGCGTCGAGCAACGGGACGACATCGACTTCGTGCCGACGAACCGTTACGTGATTTTCGGACATCATTTTACGGCGATCGCCGGAACCGGTCCGATCGTCGGACCGACGATCGCCGTGATGTGGGGCTGGTTGCCGGCGCTGCTTTGGGTCGTCGTCGGCAGCATCTTTATCGGAGCGGTCCATGATTTCACGGCCCTCGTCCTGTCGCTTCGAAACAAGGGCCAAACACTCGGCGACATCACGGGCAAAGTCCTTTCTCCCTCGGCAAGGCTGCTGTTCCTGATCCTGTTGACGTTCATCCTGGCGGTCGTCGTCGCTGTATTCGGCAACGTCATCGCCAAGACCTTTGAAAGCTATCCCGCTTCCGTGATGCCGAGCGTCGTCTCGATTCCGGTCGCGATGTTCCTCGGCGTCCTGACGTATCGTTACGGCGTCTCGCTAACGCTGTCGTCGCTCTTTTCCATCGCGATTCTCGGTGTCACGGTTTTTCTCTCGGCGTCGTATCCGGCGTTTTCCCTTTACATGCCGAACCTGACGAACGTTCACGCAACGCTGAATCCCACGATGAACTGGACCTGGGTGTTGTTCGCTTATTGTTATTTCGCCTCCGTTTTGCCTGTTTGGCTGCTGCTCCAGCCCCGGGATTACGTCAACAGCCTAATCCTTTACATTGCCTTGGCGTTGATCGTCGCCGGACTGGTTGTTGCCGGTCTGCTCGGCGCAGCGGATCTTTTCGCGTCGGCGCCGCCGCTGCGTTTGGAGGAAGCGAAGCAATTGGGAGCGCCGCCGCTCCTTCCGTTCCTGTTCATCACGGTCGCTTGCGGAGCGGTCAGCGGCTTCCACGCCCTTGTTTCCAGCGGAACAAGCAGCAAGCAGGTCGCCTCCATGAAGGATGCTCCGTTCGTCGGTTACGGCGGCATGTTGCTCGAAGGAGCGCTCGCCGTGATCGTAATCCTGAGCTGCACCGCGGGAATCGGCATGGGAATTCCCAACATCAAGTCGTCCGCCGAGGCAACCGGTTCCGTCGCCCTGCTGACGGAAGAACTCGGCGACAAAGGAATTGCCGGAGCAGCCCAAGCAAAGCCGGAAACCGTGACGCGACGGACGGCCTGGAACCTCCGATACGATCGTTCCTGGAAAGACATGAATCTCGGCGAACAGGTCGGAACCTTTATCGAAGGGGGCGCGAACTTCATCGGAGCGATCGGTATTCCGGTCCGCTTCGGACAGGGAATCATCGCGATTTTGATTGCGTGTTTCGCCGCGACAACGATCGACGCCGCTCTGCGTTTGCTGCGGTACGTGCTTCAGGAACTCGCCGGAACACTGCGGATCGCCCCGATGAGGAACCGGTATATCGCAACGGCGGTCGGACTCGCCTTGGCCGTTTCGCTGGCTCTCTGCAAATCGGGGCCGAACGCTCCTTATGGAACCGGCGGATTAATTCTCTGGCCGCTGTTCGGAGCCGGAAACCAAGTCGTCGCCGGACTGACGCTCCTCGTCGGCAGCGTCTATCTGATGCGTCGCAAGGTTCCCTCCGGATACCTGATGATTCCCGCCGCGTTCATGATCCTGATTCCGCTTTGGGCGATGTCCGTCAATATTTTCGCTGCGGAAACCGGTTTTCTAGCGAAAAAGCAGTATCTGTTGGCGACGATCGGCATCGGAATCATGCTGCTCGCCTGTTGGCTCGTCATCGAAGCGTACCGTGCCATGCGACGGCTTGTCGAATTGGCGAAAGACTCGAACGACGATTAACCGCGTGTCTTACCGTGTTGCCTTAGCTGAGTCGCCTGCGACGCGCTGACGAAACTCCACACACCACAAAGGAAAAACCATGCTCCGATCCTTTTTTTTGGTCTGCGTTTTATTTCTTTGTTCCGTTTCATCGCTTCAGGCGGAGGATTTCGGCGTCGATTTCGATTCGGTGCTGTTCATCAAGCGGACGCCGTTCCAGTCGACGCATTATTACACGGACTTTATCGACGGCGCCATCGACTTTCACAGTTCGCTTTGCGTTCTCTCGCTGAAGGACGGTTCCGTCCGGGAAATCGCTCCCGAACTCAAGGACGGAATCATCGGCCGCTGCAATTTGTCGTTCGACGCCAAAAAGGTGATCTTCGACTACAAGAAAAAACTCGGCGAGGGTTTTCGGATTTGGGAGGTCAACCTCGACGGCAGCGGATTGCGGCAACTCACGTTTCCACCGGAAGACGAAGCGGCTCGAATCGCGAAGTACAAACAGGATTGGCACGGAAAATACTTCCATCACACGGACGACCTGCATCCGGTTTATCTGCCGGACGGCGGTTTCTGTTTCGTGTCGACCCGTTGTGAATTCGGGATTCTCTGCGACGGCGCGGACATTCTGACGGCGACGGTTCTCTACCGGGCCGACGACGACGGCAAGAACATGGAAAAACTGTCGAACAGCGCTCTCAGCGAGTCGACGCCGTCGATCATGAACGACGGCCGGATCATGTATACACGCTGGGAATACATTGACAACGGTTCCGTGACGAACAAGGGACTCTGGTCGATGCGGCACGACGGAACGGGCTCCTCGGATATTTACGGACGAAACACGGCGTTTCCGTCTGTTTTCGGCGAAGGTCGAGCCGTGCCCGGTTCGAATTCATTGTTCGTCTGCATCGGGGCGCCCCACATGCCGCTTGGCGTCGGAACCATTTTGCTGATCGACGCTTCGAAGGACCGGCGAACCGGCGATCCCGTGACGTATATCACGCCGGAAGTCGACGTTCGACATCAATGGGGTTGGGACAACGTTCCCGGCGGCGCAACGAAGCCCTTCCAACCCGAAGGCCTGATTCGGACGACAACGGAATTCGACGGAGAGGGGAACACGAAAAAGGGACCGCTTTTCATGGATCCGTTTCCGCTGGACGCTCATCGGGTGCTGGCTTCGTACAATCCCGACAAGGAATGGAACGTCGCCGACGCCTACGGTTTGTACCTCGTCGACGACAAAGGGGGGCGGAAATTGATCCATCGGGAAGCGGGGACATCGTGTTGGAATCCGATTCCGATCAAGCCGCGACTCGACGTTCCGAAGCGGCTGACTGGCGGTGTCATTGATCCGACGCTTGCCGAGGAAGGCGTCGCCCAAGTCGTCGTGACGGATATTTATCGCGGTCTCGACGGCGTCGAGCCGGGAACGATCAAATACATCCGGATCAACGAACAGGTTCCGCGACCCTGGTCCGCCCGGCGATTTTGGAAGGGCGACGAATACGACCAACAGCATTCGGTGATTTCCGACAAGACGCATCTCGGGCTCAAGGTCCAGATCGGCATCGTGCCGGTCGAAGTCGACGGTTCCGCGAACTTTTTGGTTCCTGCCGACAAAAACATTTTCTTCCAGGTACTCGACGAAAACTACATGGAGGTTCAGCGGGAACGGACCTTCGTGAATTATCGGCCCGGTGAGTTACGATCCTGTGCTGGTTGTCACGAAAGTTCGCAGGACCTCGGTCCGACTCGGCATGTCAGACCGAAGGCTGTTCGCCGTTCGCCGAGTGTTCCGGGACCGCAGCCCGGCGAGACGTCCGGACATCGGGCGCTCCATTATCCGACCGACGTTCAGCCGATCTTGGACAAGTACTGCGTCTCCTGTCACGGAACGGAGAATCCGAAAGGAAACCTCAACCTGACCGGCGAGATGACGGAGCGATTCAGTCGGTCCTACGAGGAATTGTTGAAGCGAAATTCTTTTCCGGTGATTCGGGAAAACTATCCGAAGGCAGGCAACAATCATTACCTGCCGCCGTACACGCTCGGCTCCCATGCAAGCGGGTTGCTCAAGCGGATTTCCGATCCGCAAAGTCCGTGTTACGCCAAGCTGACTCCGGAAGAAAGGATTCGTTTGACGACGTGGATCGATTCCAACGGCCAGTATTACGGAACCTATTTCGGCAAGAAGAACCTGAAATACAAGGACGAGCCCGACTTCCGGATCATCCCTGCACCGTAAAGCGCTCCCCCTTCATTAAAAGAGCCCTTCATTAAACGAGCCGGGGGTGTAGGCGGTACTCCGCCGTAGCCCCCGGATGCCCCCTGTTTTCAAGGGACTTCATAATAAATCGTCTTTTAAACTCGGCGTACTAGGCGGCGAGTCGTCGGGCCAGGGCAACGGCGGTGCTGGCGTTTTCGCTGTAACCGTCGGCACCGATTTCCGTGGCGAACTCCGGCGTGACTGGAGCGCCGCCGACCATGACTTTGGCTTGTCCGCGAATTCCGGCGTTCCGCAGTTCTTCGATCACTTTTTTCATCTGCGGCATCGTGGTCGTCAACAGGGCGGAAAGCGCGATGATCGTTCCTGCTTGTTCCTTGGCTGCGGCGACGAATTTTTCCGGTGTCACGTCGACGCCGAGATCAACGACTTCAAACCCGCCGCCTTCGAGCATTGCGGCAACGAGATTTTTGCCGATATCGTGCAAGTCGCCTTGGACGGTGCCGATGACGACGCGTCCCGCCTTGGCGACACCGGAGGTCTTCAACAGCGGATTCAGGATCTTCATTGATTCTTGCATTGCCCGAGCCGCGATCAAGAGTTCTGGCACGAAGAACTCGTTTTCTTCGAAACGTTTGCCGACTTCTCCCATTGCGGGAATCAAGTATCCCTCCATGATTTGTTGTGGCGAAACGCTTTGTGCCAAGAGACCGTTAACTTCGGTCAGAGCGGTTGGAGTATCCCCATCGACGACGGCCAAGTACAGGGCGGATTGTTCGGACATGAAGCGTCTCCTGAAGAATGAACGGTTGAAAACGGAATCGAACGACGAATCCCTTGATTTTAACGGCAAAGTCCTAAAAAAACAAGGGAGATTTTCCATCTTGCGATTTGTTTCATGGTTTCATATAATCACTATAGTTGTACTGCGTAAGTTCACGACTTTGTTTGTGAACGCGACCTTCATTTTTCCGCAAGACTGGAGGCTGGAGACCGGAGGGAACGGTTGGAAACCGGAGGGAACGGTTGGAAACCGGGAACTCCAGCCTCCGGCCTACAGTCTCCGGCCGCGTTCGATGTTTCGCAACTTGCGCAGTACAAATAGGGAAACTTTGAAAACTTCGGAAACGAGCTGCGAACTGTGGTCGCGGTCCTAAAAATCAAGAGATGTTTTCGGTCCCAGCGACGTTGGGACGAATTTTTCGAGGTGCCCTGAACCATTTGATCCGTTCGAGTTCATTCAACCGTGGAGCATCTATGTCAGCGATTGCCGAAGCCCTGTTGTCTTGCGATGAAACGACTGTGTTGCGGTTGATTCGGGAACGTCTCGACGCCAAGATTCCGGCAACGGACATCGTCGCCGAATGCAACGTCGGAATGACGGAGCTTGGTGAACGATTCGATCAAGGCGAGGCGTTTATTCCGGACTTGATGTTCGCCGGAATGATTATGAAAAAGGCCATGGAGTTGCTCCAACCGTATCTTGAGACTGCCGATTCTCCGATGCCGGTCCAGAAGCGAACGCTTGTCATTGGAACGGTCCAGAATGACATTCACGACATTGGCAAGGATATCACGGCCATGGTTTTTCGTAGTAGCGGATTCAACGTCGTCGATCTTGGCGTCGACGTCAAACCGGAAGCATTCGTCGCCGCGATTCAAGAGCATCGACCTGAATTTGTCGGTTTGAGCCTGCTTTTGACAACCTGTTATCAATCGGTAATCAAAACGGTGCAGGCAATCCAGGATGCCGGCTTGCGGAATCAGGTCAAGATTTGTGTTGGTGGGGCCGCTGCGTCTCCGTTGCTTGCTGAGAAAGCGAACTGTGACTTTTACGGTAAAACCGCCGTCGACGCCGTCCGTTGGGGCGTGTCGCAGGGATGACGAGGAAAAGTCAAGGGTTTCGATCTGTCCGGTGGAGGGGCTGTATTTTGGAGTATCACGAGAAACGGTTGCGTTATACTGCGAAACGGCATTCGACTGACATTTCATGAAAAGGTTTATCCGTTTTGCTTTTTTTCGTAAAGTCAAATACAGCCAAACGATGAGCCGACCAACGGAAGGCGGCCGCCTTACCGTGCTACGGTATAACGGGGTAGGCCCCCGGCCCGATTCGAGCTTCCGCTCGGCGTAAGAACCCGCGAGGCGGTCGCTCCGCTCCCGACCTCGCTGATTCGTCAGAGCGGAACTACGTTTTCCAAAAAGTTGACTCAAAAAGTCAAAAGTCAAGTTTTAAGTTTCACTAATATCCACTAATCCAATACCACCATCCTCACCATGCCGATCGAAAACGACTGGACGAACCGTGCGGAGCAGATTCGCCTGCGACTGAAACAGTTGCAGGACTCTCTTTGACTACGCTGACAAAAAACAAACCGTCAAGGCGATTGAGGACGAAATGTCCGCGACGAATTTTTGGGACGATCAAGAAAAGGCTCAAGCGACGATCGGCCGACTTCGTTCTCTCAAGACCCTGTTAAAACCGTTTGATGAGGTGTTGACCGACTTCGGTGATCTCGAACTTCTCTTCGAAATGGGCGAGGACGACGCCGAAATGTGCGCCGAGATTCCCGTCAAATTGGAACAGATCGAGTCCCGACTGGAAGAACTCGAAACAAAATCGTTGCTCAACGGTCCATACGATGCCAACGGGGCGATCCTTACGATCAACGCCCGGGATGGCGGAACCGATGCCAACGACTGGGCCGAAATGCTGCTCCGCATGTATTCGCTCTGGGCGAAGGCGAACGACTACGAGGTCGAGCTGCTCGACCGCCAGGATAACGAAGAAGCGGGAATCAACAGCGCGAGCGTCGTCGTTCGCGGTCCGATGGCTTACGGTTATCTCAAGGGCGAGGCCGGAATTCATCGATTGGTTCGGATCAGTCCGTTCAACTCCGAAGGCAAGCGACAGACGAGCTTTGCCGCCGTCGACGTGTCGCCGGAAGTCGATGATTCGATCCAGATCGACATCAAGGAGTCGGATGTCCGCGAAGACACGATGCGGGCGAGCGGCGCCGGCGGTCAACACGTCAACAAGACGTCCAGCGCGATCCGCTTGACGCACATTCCGACGAACACGGTCGTCTATTGCCAAAACGAACGCAGCCAACACAAAAATCGAGCGCTTGCCTGGAAAATGCTCCGCGCCCGTCTGGTGCGTGCCGAGGAGGAAAAACGGGAACTCGCCATGGCGAACAAGTACAAGAACCTCGCCAAGGTCGGATTCGGTTCGCAGATTCGTAATTATTTCCTGCATCCGGACCAACGGGTCAAGGACGCTCGAACCGGATACCAGATGGGAAACTTCCACCAAGTCCTCGATGGTGACGTTCAAGGCTTTTTCGACGCCTTTCTCCGCTGGCGCGTCAAAGAAGAATAAATTTGAGGGAACCTCGAAAAATTCCGAAAATGAGTCGGGACCTGTGGTCCCGGTTCTCAAAACGCAAGAGAGGTTTCCGCCCCGGGAGCTTCGAACGGAAGCCTTACGCGTTGTATTTGTCCTGCATCCGATTGACCCGGAGTTGTTCTTTTCTTACAATGACGGCGGTGTCGGTATTTTCAGGCAGAGCATTTTGTGAAGAAAGGACAATGTATGAAACGTTTGATCGCGATGTTGTTGGTCTGTGGGTTCTTCAGCATGACGGCGTTTGCCGCTGCCGGCGAATTGACCGAAGAAATGAAGAAAAACGGTTGGGTCTCGATTTTCGACGGCAAGACGCTCGATGGTTGGAAGTCGAATGAAAAATACGATGGATTCAAAATCGAAGACGGCTGTATCGTCGGATTCGGCAACAAGAACCATCTTTATTACATGAACGAGGAGTTTAAGAACTTCGAAGTCATGATGGACGTCAAGATCAGCGAAGGTGGTAATTCCGGAGTTTTCGTCAAATCGCAATGGCAGGACGGCAGTTGGCCGACCAGCGGTTTCGAGGTCCAGATCAACGCCACGCACCCGGACCCGATCAAAACGGGAAGCATCTGGAACCTCGTCAACATTCCGAAGGCTGCGCATAACGACAACGAATGGTTCACGCTGCACATCGTCTGCGTGAAGAATACCTTGCGGGTCAGCGTCAACGGAACCGTACTCTATACTTTCGTCGACCCCCGTGAAAAGGAGGGCCCGCAGGGAACCATCTCCGAAGCGACACGTCGAATCAGCCAAAAGGGATATCTCAATCTCCAACAGCACGATCCGAAGAGCATTCCGATGTTCAAGAACATCTTCGTGAAGAAATTGGCAGACTAGAACGACGTTAACGAATAATGTTCGTCAAATAACAGCCGGAATGGAGGCGTACTCGCCGTAATGACGGTTTTTCAGTGTAGAGTACAGAGTGTAGAGTGATCAGTGTGGAGTTAGCGTACACCACTCTACACTTTACACTTAGGGCTCGTGTTAAAATAACTTTTACAATTGTACAATATCGATTGGTGATTCAACCCCCGAGTTACGGCGGAGTACCGCCTCCACTCGGGGCTCCTTGTAAAGTTTATTTTGACACGGTTCCTTTGCGTGAACACGTCCCAATGAGGGAAAATGCCTGAGCAACGGAATTACTTTCATCCGGAAACCCTGAAACGTATCTCGCGACTTGATCTGCGGGCTCGGTACGTTGTCGACGGTTTTCTGAGCGGAATGCATAAAAGTCGGCATTTCGGCAACTCCGTCGAGTTTCGGCAGCATCGACAATACGTTCCCGGCGACGATCCACGAAGCGTCGACTGGAAAGTTTGGGCCAAACAGGATCGACTTTACGTCAAGCAGTATGAGGTCGACACGAATCTCCGTCTGACGTTGCTGGTCGACGTTTCGCCGAGCATGAAATTCGGCGACGGTCCGTTGAACAAATACGATTACGGCTGCACGGTCGCGGCGTCGCTCGCTTATCTGGCGATTCGGCAACAGGACGCCGTCGGTTGCATTACGTTCGACAAGGAAACGGAGAGCGTGCTCCCTTCCCGGATGAAGCAATCTCATCTCCACGCCGTCGTGGCCCGGATGAGCCAAGCGAGACCGACCGAAGGCGTCGCCGCCGACCAACCGCCGATCGACGTTGCCGAATTGCTCAAGGATGTCAAGGGAACGCAACCGAGTTTGAAGGACGCGTTGCGGGAAGCCGCCGAAGCAGTCCGCGGCAACGGCGTCGTCGTCCTGATTTCCGACCTGCTCGTTCAGCGGGAAGGGTTGTTTCAGGGTCTGCAATATCTGCGGAGTCGGGGACACGACCTGCTCGTCCTGCATGTTTTGGACGACGCCGAACTCGATTTCAAGCTCGGCGGCCCGACCCGTTTCGAAGGACTGGAGTTGCCGGTCCAAATCCGTTGCGACCCGAGGATGATTCGAAAAGGCTATCTGGAAGCCTTGAAAGCCTATCTTGAAGAGATCCGACACGGTTGCTCCGAGTTCCAAGCGGATTACGCCTTGTTTCGAACCAGCGATCCGATCGACGCCGCCTTGGCCGCCTATCTCAGCCGTCGTGCCACCTTGGGACGGAGCAGAGGATAGACGATCAACCGCCGATCCGTCTTTTTTCCTTCCGTTTCTTGACGGAACGGAACATTCGAGCATAATAGCGGTTTCTCGCGTCGCAAAGCGACGCGGCTAACCCTACTTCCTGCCTCCTAACGCCTAACGCCTCCTCTATGGCTCCGCATTATATCTTCGAAATGGACCGCGTCTCGAAGCGGTACGGTGAAAAAACGGTCCTCACGAACATCAGTTTGATGTTCTACTACGGGGCGAAAATCGGTATCGTCGGTGAAAACGGCTCCGGAAAGTCGACGCTGCTCAAAATCATGGCCGGGATCGACAAGGATATCGACGGCGAGGCGACGCTCGCCAAGGGAATGCGCGTCAAGTACGTCGCGCAGGAACCCGAGTTGATGCTCGACGCCACGGTCCGCGAAAACCTGCTCACGGCGGTCGCTCCGATTCAGGAGAAGATCGACAAGTACAACGAAATCGCCGCCGCGATGGGAGATCCAGATCAGGCTGACAATTTCGACGATCTCATGGAAAAAATGGGGCGCCTCCAAGAGGAAATCGACGCCGTGAACGGTTGGGAGCTCGACCGAACCATCGACATGGCGGCCGACGCCTTGGTGCTGCCGCCGGACGACGCCGTCATTAGAAAACTTTCCGGAGGGGAACGCCGCCGGGTCGCTCTCTGCATGGCGTTGCTCGAAAAACCCGACCTGCTGCTCCTCGACGAACCGACGAACCATCTCGATGCCGAAACGGTGCATTGGCTTGAGGGCCAACTCCGCGACTATCCGGGAACGGTAATTATCGTGACTCACGACAGATATTTTCTGGACAACATCACGAAATGGATTCTCGAACTGGAGAACACCCGGGGAATTCCGTTCGAAGGAAATTATTCCTCGTGGTTGGCCCAAAAAGCGGAACTTCTGCGAGTCGTCGAAAAAAAGGAAACGCAACGCCAGAAAACGCTGCAACGGGAACTCGAATGGATCCAGATGGCTCACAAAGGCCGACTCCAAAAGAATCAGGCGCGTGTCGACGCTTACGACAAACTCGCTTCGCAGCAAACCTTGGACGACAAGAGCGATACGATTATTCAAATCGCTCCGGGACCGCGACTCGGTGACAAGGTCGTCGTCTTCAAAGGGGTTTCCAAGGGCTTCAATTTAGCCGGTACTCCGGCGTCTTCCTCCGGTCCTCCGATCACGCTGATCGACGACTGTACCTTCAGCGTGCCGCGTGGGGCGATCGTCGGCGTGATCGGCCCGAACGGAACCGGCAAGACGACGATGTTCCGAATGATCGTCGGCGATGAAAAACAGGACAAGGGGCTGCTTGAACTTGGCGACACGGTGAAGCTCGCTTACGTCGACCAGCACCGCGACGAGCTTGACGACAGCCTTTCCGTGTTCGACGAAATTACCGGCGGCAAGGACGTCGTCGAACTCGGTCCGATCAAGATGAACAGCCGGGCTTATGTTTCGCGGTTCAATTTTCGGGGCACGCAACAGCAGAAACTCTTGGGCCAGTGCAGCGGCGGCGAGCGGAACCGGGTTCATCTCGCCAAACTATTGAAGCGGGGCGGCAACCTCTTGCTGCTCGACGAACCGACGAACGACCTCGACGTCGCGACGATGCGAGTCCTCGAACAGGCGCTCATCGACTTCGCGGGCTGTGCCATGGTGATCTCTCACGATCGGTTCTTTTTGGACCGGATCTGCACGCATCTGCTGATTTTCGAGGGCGGCGGCAAGGTGTCGTGGTTCAACGGCAACTTTACCGCTTACGAAGAAAAGCTGAAGGCCGAGGATCCGAACCGCGTCGGACATCGCCGGGGAAAGTATCGCAAGATCGTCTAATACCCTGCCAAGCCTAAAATTGCTTTTAGCCACGGAAGACACGGAATGAACACGGAAGGAGATTATGCAAGGAATTTCTCCGTGATTTTTCCGTGTTTTCCGTGGCAAAATATTGATAAAATATGCTTTGGCGTTGTACTAAGGGAACCTCGAATAATTCCGAATTCGTCAAAAATTAACCGGCAAGTTTCAGAGCCCGACGCGTCAGCGAGGGAATGTGTTCAAAACACTTATTGCCGATTATTTTCTGGCGAAAGCCCAAGATTTTTCGAGCGAAGGATTTATTCCAGCACAACGGGAACCTGAATTCGGTTTCCTCCTCGCAAGACATCGAGGACGACGCGGTCGCCGGGTTTGTGGTCGTCGATAATCGCGGTAAAGTCGACCGTTTTTTTCGTGTCGACGCCGTCGACGCCGACGATCAGGTCGGCGGCATCCAGATCGATTTTCGGTTGCTGGATGACGATTGCGCGACCGACCAGCGAACGTTCTTTAACAACACGCGGGCCTCGAAGTCCGGCCTTTTCGGCGGCTCCTTTCGGATCAACGACGACAACGAGGACGCCCTTGACGCCATCCCGTTCATGATCTTTGGTTTTCATGATTCCGACGTTACCTCGAATCACCTTACCGTTTTTGATCAATTGCGGAACGATCCGGGAAATCGTGTTCGTCGGAATCGCGAAACCGACGCCGTGCGAGCCGCCGGACTTGCTGGCGATTGCCGTATTGATCCCGATCATCCGGCCTTGTGTATCGAGCAGCGCCCCGCCGGAGTTGCCCGGATTGATCGCCGCGTCGATTTGGACCGCCCCCTTGATCGCTCTCGCTTCGAAGCGTCCCGGAATCGTACGGTTCAAACTCGAAATCAGACCGCTCGTCAAGGTCCGTTCCAAGCCGAACGGATTGCCGATCGCGAAGACTTTTTGGCCGACAAGCAAGCGGGAGGAATCTGTAAACGCCGCCGGAATCAGATCTTTGGTCGGAGCGGTGATTTTCAACACCGCAAGGTCCGTGATCGGATCCTCGCCGACGATCGTCGCCGGATACGCCTCCCCGGTAAACAGCGTAACCATGATGCTGTCAACGCCGTTAATAACGTGGGAGTTCGTCAGGACGTGTCCCTCCCGATCCAGAACGACGCCGCTTCCCGCCCCCGGTTCCTCGATTTCGCCGAGCAGGAAAACGTTGTACCGGGTCTGCGTGTCGATGTTTACAACGCTGCGATTACACTGTTCGTAAACCTGAGCCGAGATCCGTTCTTCGGGCGTCAGTTCGGGATAGCGTTCCACGAACAGGGGGCTCTCGTTCGGCGTCGGCAGCGACGAGGCTTCCACTGGAATCGGCAACGGCCGATTCCCCGGCGGCGGAGCGAACGGACCTCTCTGTTGAGATCGCTGAAATGTTTGGGCAAGAGACGAATTTTGTTCTTCGTGGAGAAAAACGAGCAGCAGGGTTGCGACGGCAAAACCGACAAATCCTGCCGAAACAACCGTAAATGTGTATTTTTTCATGATCGCTCCTTCAGTGGGTTGAGTTAACAGACGACAACAGGGATTATACGCAGGAACAAGAAAAAGTGTTCGGCGATTCAGAGATTTTTTATGGGAACCTCTGAAAATTCTGAAAACGAGCTGCGACCTGTGGTCGCAGTCTTAAAAAATCAAGAGATGTTTTCGATCTCGACGACGTTGAGACTGATTTTTCGAGGTACCCAAATATCTGAAGATTTCTGATTGTTTCGGATTTGGGGGAGGGTTGTGAGGACACACATTACCGTCCCCTCTCCCTCGGGAGAGGGTTAGGGTGAGGGGCTCTGTGGTTAAAATTGCCGAAAAACATCAAGCAAATCGACAAAACTATTTTCCAGCCCCCGTATTTTCTGGGAACGATATACTTAATTCCCCATTTTGTTTTGAATGCGAAAATCGCGAAAAAACGAAAAAATGCGAAAGAGTATTATTCTACAATTTCGCATTTCTTTCGCCTTTTTGCATGTTTCGCATTGAAAATACACTCAAAAATGATTTTGGGGAGTCAAATATGTAATTCCCTATTTTTTTGTATTCCACCACGTCGCTCGCCCCTCACCCTAGCCCTCTCCCGAGGGAGAGGGGAGGGGTAATTAAATCTTCACGAAGTTTTTACCCACCATTTCCCAAAACCAAAGGCTTTTCGCCTCCCCAAAATCCGAGACGATCAGAAAATTTCATACTCAGGAGTCGGGGGGATAGGCGGCCAGAGGAGCAATACGGTGCCGTAGCCCCCGGAAGGTTGATGATCCGAACAGAATGAAATCTTGGGTACATTTTTTTCGAACGGAATCAAAGGGAAAACACAGAACTTCCGATTTCGCGTGCCACGCATCTTGTGTGGCGTATGAAAAACATGTAGACTAAAATCATAATCAGCTTTCCGCTCGAAAATTTTGTATCCGGTTGGCTGTCAGTGTAGAGAACCGATTCGGCCAAATCATCCAATACGGCGCTTTAGGCTCTCGCCAGAAAGCTCCACGCTGAAAACGGAGAGGTGAGAGGGTGAAAGAGTGAGAGGGTGGGAGAGATGTAATCGCTTGATAGAACACGTCTTGCGTTTTCCCTTTCACCCTCTCTCCCTTCACTCAAAAGTTGGCGGTTTTTTTCTGGCGAAAGCCTGAATGGAACATTTAACAACATTTTTGAGGTTTCCATGTCGAATTCTTCAGGATCGCGAACGAATCTAATTCAAGAAATTTTGGCGAATCGTAAAACCAAGGCCAAAGAAACCGAGAATACCATCGCACATCTTGACGACGTAGCGAGATATTTGGACAATTTTTCGCTATTTATGACCGAAATTCTCTCAAAAGATATCGGCTCCGATGTTCGTTCACGTCTTACCGAATTGAGAGAACAACTCAAGGAGCCGCTTGATACGGCCCTTCGGAATTGTCGCTCGCAACTTACCCAACTTCTTCGACGATTCGAGCGTCCCACGTTGAATATTGGTATCGTCGGAAATGCCCGCCAAGGAAAAAGTACCTTGCTCCAAAAGCTGACGGGGCTTAACGATGACGTCATTCCATCGGGTAACAGGGGGCATTGCACGGGAGCAGCGTCGATTATTTACCATGCCTCGAACTTCCACGCGAAAATCGAATTCTATACAGAAATCGAATTTATCGAAGAAGTCATTCATCCCTATTACGATGCGAATGAACTCGGCGATTTTATCGATCTTGGCGACAGGCCGTCCAGTCTCATGGCGTTCAAAAAGACCCTCTATCCCGAAACGCCACGATGGAAAGAAGGGAAAAACGACGAGAACAAGCGAATTCTCTACAGTAATCTCCGAAAACGGCAGCAGCAGTTGCCCCTCTACGAATCGCTGCTCAATGCTCACTCCGTCGATATCCTTACGCAAGGCGAAGAAATTCGCCAATACGTCGCGCAGGAAACAAAAGACCACCAGCCGCTCGGTAAATGGAATGCGGTCAAATTGGCGACGATTCACGTTCCGTACCCCGCCGACACGGAAATTGGAAGTATTGCCGTTTGTGATACTCCCGGCTTGGGCGACTTTGTCTGCGGAGCCGAGAAAAAATTGATCCAGACGGTCGGCAATAACATCGATGCCGTCGTCATGCTCAAGAAAGTCAGCGATACCTGTATCTTCAAAAAAGAAGACGCCGATCTGTACGGTCTCATTCCCAAAGCGATTCGCGGATTGGACAACGCCAGGGATTGGTCGTATTTCATCGTCAATAAAGCGACCAAAGATCAGGGACTGGTCGATCACTTGCTCGGCGAAATCAAGACGATGAAGATCGAAACACGTCTTTCGCCGTTCGTCTTCAATTGCACGGAACCGAAAGAAGTCGGTCCGTTTCTTGATGAACTCCTGACGGACATCGCGAAAAATCAACCGAAACTCGACGACATCCTTTACAAGAACCGTGTCGAAAACGTCAAAAATCTTGTCGCCGATATCGAAGCGTTTATCAAAATCGCACAAGATGTCCTCCCGGCAAGCCAAAAAGGTGCTTTCGTCGGCGATTCCAACCTGAATCGGGTTGTCGACGAAAATTTCCCGGGAATCTGGGATACCATCGTCAACGAACTCTCGGATCTTCTGGAAAGTTTCCAGCACGACAAGGACAGCCTCCGTGAAAGCTACGAAAAACGACTTGATGAAATTCATCTTCGTCTCCAAAGTCGGCAGCTGAATGATGAAATCGATCCGTCCAAGTCCGACAAAACAACCGTCGATCGAATCAAAGCCAAATACAAATCCAGCCAGCCGATGGCGTTTTGGGCGGAACAATTGCAACGCTTTCGTCTGGAACTGACGTCCGCTTTCAACGATCTCAACAGCATCTTATTCGGAAAGTATATCGAAATGAAAGACGAGGTATGGGCGATCCTCGGGAAAAGCGGATTGCTCGCCAATATCCTCCCGTCCGACACTCCGAATGACGATGCGGAAAGCTCCCTGCTCCAGCTTGCCGATCAATGGCAGCGGTGTTTCAAAAAGGAAGATGAAATCGTCGATGTCATCCGTTATTTCGCGAACAGTACGTTTTCCTTCCGCGCTTTTCTCCTTCCGCGAGTGCGTGACAACTTGCAATCCCTGCTTGACAAAAGCGCGGCGGCGAACGACTACAAGCCGAAAACGAACGACGATATGACGCTCAAAGGGATTTACGTCCAACTTCAGGCGGCTTGGGACAACGCCGTCAGTCAGACCTATGACGCCCTGTATGACCTGTCTGGTGACCTGTTCCTCTCACGCTACACGACACTGGAAGTATTCGAAGACGGAATTATTCGTTCCGGCGGATTTACCGAACCGAAAGAACGCTGGCAAAAGTTTTACCGGCATAACGCCCCGTTCGTATGGCCGAAGGAGATCGGCGTCTTCGAATCACAAACGAGACTTTGGGAGGCCTACCACAAACATGTAAGCAACATCGAAAACGCACTCAACCTCCTGAAAACAAAGTGATTCACCATCATGATCCGCCATGTTAGGCTTTCGCCAGAAAGTTTCATGCCGAAAACGGGGAGGTGAGAGGGTGAAAGAGTGAGAGGGTGGGAGAGACGCAACCGCTTGATAGAACGCATCTTGTATTTTCCCTTTCACTCCCTCACTCAAAAGTTGGCGGTTTATTTTCGAGCGGAAGCCTAACGGAATAGACGGAAATGAAGAATTCCGTGTTTTTCCGTCCTTCCGTGTGTTCCGTGTTAAAAAACAAACAATGAAAATGTTCGTTTTTTTGTGCAATTGTAAAGGTTATTTTGATACGGCTCCT
>JAVBQW010000237.1:0-12451 GCA_031548665.1 Thermoguttaceae bacterium | reverse complement strand
CGGCATTCGACTGACATTTTGAGGAAAGGTTTTGCTGTTTCGCTTTTTTTCGTAAAGTCAAATACCGTCAAACGATGAGCCGACCAACGGAAGGCGGCGTCGATGAAGCCGAAGGCAGCCGCCTTACCGTGCTACGGTATAGCTGCCGCTTCAACCCCCGAGTTACGGCGCCGTATCGATTTTCGGCCGCCTCTACTCGGGGCTCTTTGTACAAGTTATTTCTTTACAGTTCCTTAGCTCTCGCCGGGACCTGCGGTAGAGCCGGGACCTGCGGTCCCGGAATTTCGAGAAGCCGGAGTACCGGTTAAATGTTGAACGCTCGCTTGCGGACCGTTGACAGAATCGATATAATTCCAAGGGACTTGCATTGTTTTTGTCGAGCGCCCTGTCTCATTCTTTGCGAAAGGACCTTTCATGAATTTCGAAGAACAAGGAAATATGCTTCGTTGCCGTTTTTCGGGCGACCTGAGCAGCGACGTCTGTTCGTTGATCGAAAAAGATTTAAATCTCAACGTTTCCAAATTTCTGGAGAATCGGGATGTTTACGAAATCGTCTTCGATCTCGCCGACGTCCGGTACATTTCCTCAGCGTTCCTGAGACTTTGCCTGTATAGCTGCAAGCTCGCCGGAAACAAGAACTTTCGAATCGAAAAATCCTCTGCCGATTTACAGAAAGTCTTCCAGATCGCCGGATTCACCGAGATGATGAATATTCGTTAACGAAGTTTCACCCTTTGCCCCTTCTTCCCCGATGAAGCGATTTTTTGTTGCTCTGGCGTTCGTTCTGCTCGGTTCGCTGCTCTCGGCCGGCGAAGTCACGTTGAAACCGACTGAAAAAGGATACGATGTTTCGATCGGCGACAATCTGTTTGCCGGATACATCACGGACGAAAAAGGAGCGCCGATCGTCTGGCCGATCTTCGGACCGACCGGCAAAAAAATGTCCCGGGACTTTCCGATGATCGAACGGGACGACAAAACGGAAGCCAAGGATCATCCCCATCATCGGTCGCTGTGGTTCACGCACGGTGAAGTCAACGGTCAGGATTTCTGGGCGCTCAATAAACAGAAAATCGTCCATAAGAAATTTCTCGACGCCAAATCGGATGGCAAAACGGCGACGCTCGTCACGGAAAACGACTGGATGGACAAAGAAGATAAAGTTCTTTGTTCCGATATCCGAACGTTCCGTTTCGGCGAAACGAACGGCATGCGGTACATCGACTTCGATATCACCGTGACGGCGGTCCAAGATCCGGTCGTCTTCGGCGACACGAAGGAAGGAACCCTCGGATTTCGAGTTCCTGGAACGATGGACGTCGACGCCAAAAAACGGAATCCCGAATGGGGCGGACAAATCGTCAACGCCGACGGCCTGAAAAACGGCGATGCATGGGCCAAACGCTCCGCTTGGGTCGACTACACCGGCCCCGTGGAAGGCGAAACGCTGGGAATCGCGATTCTCAACCATCCGACGAGCTTCCGCTATCCGACCTATTGGCACGTCAGGACCTACGGACTGTTCGCGGCGAATCCGTTCGGCGTTCACGACTTCGAAAACACGAAGGAAAAGATCGGCGAACTGATCCTCAAAAAGGGGGAATCCTTCACGCTTCGCTATCGCTTGCTCTTCCACGGTGAAAACGCCGACATCGGAAAGGCTTTTGAGAATTATGCCGCGACGAAATAAACCCGACAATCGTTAAGGTTTTCCTAAAGATAACAGTCGTCCCGTCCGATCTTTTCGAGGGACGACTTTTTCTTTTTCGAGGAAAACCATGAAAATATTGAAATCGACGACGCTTGGAGGCCTGTGGGCCGTTCTTTTGCTCCTTGCGGCAACCGCGACGGCGGGACCACTGGACTTTCTTGGCAAGCTCGGAAACAGCGTCGATGCGGATCCGAACAAGGAATACGTCTTGAAAGAGACCGACGGACCGTGGATGGTCCTCGTCACGACGTTCTCGGGGCCCACGGCTCGGCAGGATGCGAATCTTCTCGCCTTTGAACTGCGAAAACGCTATAAATACAATGCCTTTATCTACGATCGACAGTTTACCCACGACCTGTCCAAAGAAGGGAAACCGCACAATCCTTACGACAGAAAGAGCAATTTCAAGAAAAAGGGAACCGTTCACGAATTTGCAGTTCTCGTCGGCAATTTCCAATCGGTCGACGACGCCAACTTCCAGAAGACGATGAAGGGGATCAAGGAATGTTATCCCGATTGCGTCAAGGGCGGAAAGGGATCCACGTTGGTCTCGCAGAATTTTGCCGAACTCCGTAAGAAGACGGCGAGAGACGAAAACGGTCGGGAGCGTGGACCGTTTTACATGGCTTTTGCCTGCGTCAATCCGATGCTTCCACCTGACTATCTTTCCAGAAAAGGAACCGTCGACAAGTTTATCGAGAGTATCAATTCGGACAGCCCGTATTCCTTGTTGAACTGTCCGGGAAAATTCACCGTTCAGATCGCGACTTTTACTGGAAAAGTCGAGATCAAACAGGATCGCATCCAAAGCATTTTAGATGGCAAGGAAGCGTTTACGGGGCAAACCTCGGAATTGGAAATCGGCGGTAAAGCAGCGGCCCGATTAGCTGCGGCGCTCCGGGCCAAAGGATACGAAGCTTATGAATTTCACGATCGGTACGCCAGCATCGTAACGATCGGAGGTTTCGATGAAGTCGGATACGAATTGCCAAACGGAATGACCGAACTCCGTCCGGAGATCGTCGAAATCATCAATCGATTCCGTGCGAAGCCCGCCGATCCGAGCCGAATTCAACGGGGAGCGGTTTCGTCGATCTCTTACGAGCCCGTGGTGATTCTCGACATTGAATGCGACACGCAACCGCAGATCATCGAGGTTCCCAAACGAAGACGGTAATTTCGAGTGAAAAAGCTCAAAAAACACGCTTTCGCAGCCCGACGGGCTCTGCTTGACGGAGTTCGGCGTCAAGCGGCGTTGCACGGTCTAACGGATGTCGAAAAACCGCCTCCGGAGTTAGAAGGGTTTTTCGAATCGTTCGCCGGTTGTTGGTTCAATCGAATCATCGCGCTGCGATTCATGGAATTCCATGGATTTCTTGATCACGGTCGCCGGGAAAACGACGCATTTCGTCGGGAGTCCTTGCTTGCCGACAGCAACGAGCTTCATGAGTCGATGCCGTTCTTGTTTGAAGAAAGCGGAGCCGTCGACGAACTGCTTTTGCCGGACGATCTTTCAGCGATTCAAAAACTTCTTGAAGCGATTCCGGCGGAGCGTTGGCAACAGGCCGAAACCATCGGTTGGCTCTACCAGTTTTACCACGCCGAAAAAAAGAAAACCATTCTCGGAAAAATCGTCGCCAGCGAAGATATTCCAACGGCGACGCGGCTGTTCACGCCGAACTGGATCGTTCGGTATCTCGTTCAGAACACGCTCGGCAGACGATGGTTGACCGTCTATCCGGATTCGGTGTTACGTTTCGGAATGGAATTCTTCGTCGATTCCGTCGAGCAACCGCCGGGAGTTCGCGAACGGCTGGAAGCGGCGACACCGAAAAGTCTCGATCCGGAAAAGTTGACGTTTCTGGACCCTGCTTGCGGTTGCGGACATATTCTGGTCGAAGCCTACGAATTATTCAAAGCGATTTATAGGGAACGCGGATATCGAGCCGAAGAAATTCCGTCGCTGATCCTGAGTAAAAACCTTTTCGGAATCGAAATCGACGATCAGGCGGCGCAACTCGCGGCCTTGACGTTGATGATGAAAGCCCGGACCGACGATCCGGGTTTCTTTTCACGAAAAATGATACCGAAGATCCTGTCGATCCGGGAAACCAACGGACTCGACGCTGCAATGATCGCGGAGCAACTCGATTGGCCGGAAACGGAAATCGGCGAACTGTGCAAATTGTTCGAACACGGAAAAACATTGGGGACGCTGATCCGGATTCCGGAACATTTAGCGGAACGATTACCGGCTCTTGAAACCCGCTTGACGGAAATCTTCGTCCACGCCGAACCCGACCGTCAGGAATCGGCTCGGCAATTCGAACCGATTCTTCGACAGGCCCGGCTTCTTGCCCGTCGTTTCGATTTCGTTCTTGCCAATCCGCCGTACATGGGCGGACGGTACATGAACCGGCTCCTGAAGGAACACGCGAAGACGGCGTTTCCCGATACGAAAAATGACGTCTTCGCGATGTTTATTGAAAGGAATTGCGAGTTGACCGAACCGGACGGATTGTTGGGGTTTATGTCGCCGTTTGTCTGGATGTTTATCTCGTCCTATCGAGAGTTGCGAAAGTTTATTCTCGAACGAAAAACGATTCAGTCGCTGATCCAATTGGAGTATTCCGGTTTCGACGGAGCGACCGTTCCGATTTGCGCGTTCACGCTGTTGAACCGTTCGTTTCCGGAGTTCAAGGGCGGATTCGTTCGGTTGTCGGATTTTCGCGGCTCTGAAAATCAGGCGTTGAAAACTCTGGAGGCGTTGGCGAATCCCGGTTGCGGTTGGTTCTTTACGGCATCCGCGGAAGATTTTCGAAAGGTTCCCGGTTGCGCCTTCGCTTATTGGTTAAGCGACCACGCGCTGGACGTTTTTTCCCGGGGAACCTTGTTGGGAAAAATCGCTCCGCCCAAGCAGGGACTCGCGACGACGGACAACGAAAAACATCTTCGTCGCTGGTTCGAGATTCCGTTCGAAAACATCGCTTTCGGTTTGGCGGACCGTCGGCAGGCGGCGGACGGCGGAATGCGTTGGTTTCTCTATAACAAAGGCGGAAATTATCGCCGCTGGTACGGCAACAACGAATTCGTCGTCGACTGGCAGGACGACGGACGGAAAATCAAGGAGGATGTTTGTCGAAAATATCCCTACCTCGACGGCAAACCCGACTACGTCACAAAAAATCAGGACTTTTATTTTAAAGAGGGGATTACCTGGACGTATATCAGCAGCGAATACTTTGGCGTTCGGTATTCGCCGCCGGGATTCGTGTTCGACGTTGCCGGTTCCTCCGTGTTTCCAACGAACGAAGAGTTGCGACCGCTCCTCGGATTCCTCTCGTCGGTCGTCGCGGATTTTTACCTCGGAGCGATTAATTCGACGCTGAACATTCAGGCGGGAAACGTCGGCAAACTGCCCGTTCTTCGGGAAAAGCTCGGAGAACACGCGGAGTGGTTGGAAACGAACGTCGGTCGCCTGGTCGAGCTTGCCAAGGCCGATTGGGATTCCTTCGAAACGTCTTGGGACTTCAAGGGCTCTCCGTTGCTGGAACACCGTTCGCCGGACAATCGTTTCGAAACGGCATACGACAATTATCGAAACACCGCCGCCGAACGGGTTCGGGAAACCCGACGCTTGGAAACGAGCCTGAACGCCCTGATGCTCGACGTTTATGGATTGTCGGACGAACTCAACCCGGAACTCCCGGAGTCGGCGATTACCTTGTCGACGAACCCGGCGTATCGCTATGGAAACGATCGAAGCGATACTGAACTCGAAGCACTCTTTCGAAGCGATACCGTGAAGGAATTCCTGTCCTACGCCGTCGGCTGCGCGACAGGCCGTTACTCACCGGACAGCCCCGGACTTGTCGACATCAAGGGCGAAACCGTATCCGATGGAATTCTGCCGTTCGGGGAAGATGATTCGATACCGTGGTTTCGTCAATTTCTCCTCTCGGTGTTCGGAGAGGAACGATTGACGGAGAATCTGGAATACATTGAAAAGGTTCTCGGCAAACCAGTCGGTGAGTATTTCTTCAAGGATTTTTTCGCCGAACACCTCAAACGCTATAAAAAGCGTCCGATTTATTGGCTCTTTTCCAGCGGTCGACAGGGAGCGTTTCGCTGTCTCGTTTACATTCATCGTTACGAACCGGAAACTTTGGACCGGATGCGAACCCGATACGTGTTGCCGCTTTTCAAGTCGTTCGAAAAGCAAATTGATCGCCAACAGGAAAAAAGACTTGAAGAGCTTCGACTGTTCGACCAAAAACTCCGTGAGATCGCCAATGAGCGGATCGAACTCGATCTCGACGACGGCGTCAAGATCAACTACGGCAAATTCGGCAGCCTGTTGGCTGAAGTCAAAACGGTCGTCGGATGAATCGACAGAACAAACCCCACGAGAACGGTAAAGTTATTTTGAGACTGTAGCAAGAAAGTTATCGTTTCTGTCTCTTCGGCCTGAAAGGCCATCGCATCACAGCCCAGGGCGACGCCTTCGGCTCTGCCCTGGGCTGTGATGCGCTGCCCCTCCGGGGCGAAATCGACAAAAGATCAACTTTTTCGCGACTCTCTCGTAATTTTTCGTGAATCCTTTCAGCTTGGGGCTCGCTGTCGATGTATCACGGAACGGATACGTCATGTTGGCGCGGTCCGTTAATCCCCGAGTTCAACAGCGTGAAACTCGAGGAAAAACGGCAACTCGGACAAAACTCACGCGATCGGCAGCAGGAACAGGGAGTCGATTTCGGCGTCGTCCAAAGCAAAAATATTGGCGACTCCAAGGCTCGTTCCCTTCACGGCGTGGTAACTGGACTTTTCCGTTCCCATAAATGCGCGTACGGCGTAGGTTTCCGCAACGCCAACCCGGCCCGTGTTGTCGAAGTACGCCGTTCCGGTGACGTAACCGAATTCGATCCAACCCTTTCCATCGGCCGACTGCCTCCAAACGCCGTATCTGTCGGCGCCGGCGATTGCGGTCCATGTCAACAGGACGCCGCCGGAAACGCCCGTTGCCGTAACTTGCGGCACGCCGAGCAAGGCGGTTCCCTTCACGGTAATGTAACTGGACTCTTTCGTGCCCTGATAAGCTCGTACGGCGTAGGTTTCCGCAACGCCAACCCGGGCCGCCGTGTCCGTGAACGTCGTTCCCGTGAACGTGCCAAGCTCAATCCATGCCGTATTGGTTGCGTTGCGTCGCCAAGCGACGTATCGGTCGGCTCCATTGATTGCGTCCCAAGACAGCTTGACGCCGCCGGAAACGCCGGTTGTCGTGACCTGCGGCACACCGAGCAGGGCGGTTCCCTTCACGGTAACGTAACTGGATTCCTTCGAGCCCTGATAGGCTCGAACGGCGTAGGTTTCCGCAACATTCGCCCGGCCCGTGGTGTCCGTGAAGGTCGTTTCCGTGAACGTTCCCAGTTCGATCCACGCCGTATTGGTTGCGTTGCGACGCCAAGCGACGTATCGATCGGCTCCGGCAATCGCGTCCCAAGACAACTTGACGCCGCCGGAAACACCCGTCGTCGTGACTTGCGGCACGCCAAGTGTTGCGTCCAAGGCGGTTCCCTTCACGGCGACGTAACTGGATTCTTTCGTGCCCTGATAAGCTCGCACGGCGTAGGTTTCCGCAACGCCGACTCGGGCGCCCGTGTCCGTGAGCGTCGTTCCCGTGAATGAGCCCAGTTCGATCCACGCCGTATTGGTTGCGTTACGTCGCCACGCGAAGTACCTATCGGCTCCATCGATTGCGTCCCACGTCAACTTAACGCCGCCGACAACACCGGTTGCTGTAACTTGCGGCACGCCAAGGGTTGCAGGCAAGGCGGTTCCCTTCACGGCGACGTAACTGGATTCTTTCGTGCCCTGATAAGCTCGTACGGCGTAGGTTTCCGCAACGCCAACTCGAGCCGCCGTGTCCGTGAGCGTCGTTCCCGTGAACGAGCCCAGTTCGACCCACGCCGTATTGGTTGCGTTGCGTCGCCACGCGAAGTATCGGTCGGCTCCATTGACGGCGTCCCAAGACAACTTGACGCCGCCGGCAACGCCGGTTGCCGTGACCTGCGGTACGCCGAGCAGGGCGGTACCCTTCACGGCGACGTAACTGGATTCTTTCGTACCCAGATAAGCTCGTACGGCGTAGGTTTCCGCAACGCCAACCCGGGCCGCCGTGTCCGTGAACGTCGTTCCCGTGAACGAGCCCAGTTCGATCCACGCCGTATTGGTTGCGTTGCGTCGCCACGCGAAGTATCGGTCGGCTCCATTGACGGCATCCCAGGACAACTTGACGCCGCCGGCAACGCCGGTTGCCGTGACCTGTGGTACGCCGAGCAGGGCGGTACCTTTTACGGCGTGATAACTGGATTTTTCCGTTCCCTGAAACGCGCGTACGGCGTAGGTTTCCGCAACGCCGACTCGGCCCGTCGTGTCCGTATAAGTCGTTCCGGTGACGTAACCGAATTCGACCCAACCCTTTCCGTTGGCCGCCAGCCGCCAGACCCCGTATCGGTCGGCTCCGGCGATTGCGTCCCACGTCAACTTGACACCGCCGGCAACGCCGGTCGCCGTGACTTCCGGCACGTCGAGGCCCGTTGTGGAACCGTATTCATAGGCTCCCATGTCGACGGCGGTTCCGGCGACTCGATTGTTTCCGGCGAAATCCTTGGTAATGCCGCTGGGAATCAGTGCAGTATTCCCCGCATTGACCGCCGGAGACGTCACTTGCAAACGCAGGTCCCAGGATTTCCACGCATCGGTCGTCCAATTTGCGTATGCGACCGCCGTGTAGTTGACGAACTTCGGATCAAGCGGGTTGCTATAATAGCCACCGGTCAAAGATGCGTTGAGTGTGACAAACCCACTGTCGCCGGAAACGGCGTAACGTGAAACAAGCGAATTGTTGATCCGGACCGTTCGATAGTACGTATCGTACAGATAAAGGCGATCGACAATGGAATTGTTGATCGTCAAATCGATCGACGATCCGATCTGGCTCCAATCCGCCCCGAAGTTATCGAGAATCGTCGAATTGATGATCGTCAGGGAAGCGATTCCGGCGTAGTTTGGTGTCCCAATGTTGTCGACGTACACACCGTATCCGCGGTTTCCGGCGACGAGGGTATTGATCACCGTCATCGTGTTTCGATTGTTGACGCCGATCGTCGTATTTCCGACGGCTTGGCAATCGATCAACGTCAGATTGCCCGTGTTATAAAAACCGCCGCCACAGTTGTAAATGCTTTGATCCCGGGTCAAGCCCGTGACGGTCAGTCCGATAATCGTCGTCGTGGCAGTGTTGGAAATACACCTGTAGTTGTAAACGGAATCCCATCCGCCGTTCGCGTCAAGCGTGATGTTCATTCCGCCGGCGTCAATCGTGAGGTCCTTGGTAATGGACCAATAATTGTAGTTGCCCGTGTCGAGATAGATGGTTTTTCCTTTCATCCCTTGGGCGAACGTAATCTCTGTTCCCAGACCGTTCGTTCCGGCATGGTTGATGGCTTCCCGAAATGACGTGACGCCGTCAAAGGCGTCGACGTCGTCCGAGTCGGTCGTCACGACCGTCGATGCGACTTCCCGTCCGGCGGTTCGGTTGACCTCAAGCGTGTACAATCCCGTCGTGCCGCCGGGGCCGCTTCCGTACGTGGACGGATTATACGCTCGATTACCAAAAGACGAGACACCCACGTAATACGTTCCCTCAACAGTCGGGGCGAACTCCAAAAGAGAATAGTTTCCCGAATTCCCATCGTCGTTGTAGCTGATTAGTGTCCCCGAGGAGTTGAAAAGCCGGAGATATGTATCCACGCCCTCCTCGCTGGTGCATCCGGGCGGGAGCGACGTTTTAAACACAAACGTCCTGCCGAGATCACCGACACCGACCACCAACTTGTACATGTCGACGTCTTTGGTGGTATAGTTTCCGTTGCCGATTTCCTCCGTGATACGGTAGGCGTTGTTCGAAAACGTAATAGTCTGCGCCGAAGCCATGGTATCTCCGACATCGCCCGTCGGCGTCACGAATTCGAGGTCGATCGAGTAGGTTCCGATACTGCCGTAGTCGGAATAATAGCCATCCCGGCCGGTTCCTTCAACGCTGATGTAATAGGTTCCCGCGCCGAGGAACTCGAAAAATTCGGCATTGAGCGACGTGAGGGGATTCGAACTGACGATCAAACTGCCGGTCGACGTGTAGAGCTTGGCCAGAATGTCGAGATTGGCGTCGCGTCCACCGGACTTCAAAACGATGGAAGCCGTGGAGGACGAACTCACGGTGAACGAAAAGAAATCGACGTCGGTGTTCCGCTCGACAATCCCGGAACCGATAAAATGACTGCCGGAAGCGGAGAGCGCCGTCGCGGTTTCTTTCGAATTTCCATGATCGTCCGCGCGATAGGAAAACCCGTTCGACGTCGTGATGATGTTCAAATCGTCTTGCGGGTTGTTGGCATCGGGATACTCCCCTTTACTCCATTGAACGAGCGGCGAAGTGTATCCCGTCCCCATGATCGGCGCCCAGACTTCGTTACCACTATAATATTCTGCCGAGCTTGTTCCGTCGTGGCTCAAGCCGAGTGTGTGGCCGACTTCATGAGAAATGGCCTCGGCAATGTCTTTCTCGTCTCCACTGCCAAGATTCTGCGAAAAAATGAAACACGGCGTATCGATGTCCGAGTTGAAAGACCTCAACACGGCGACGCCACCGGCCCCGTTGCTCCCCTTTTCCGAATACCAGTCATAACAGCTTCCTCCGATCGCGACGCGGACGCCCCAGGCCGTATCTCCGGTTCCGGATTTGATCAAGCGATCCAGTGTCGGTTCTTGGGTCGTGACGTCGATGTCGAACGGCGCGAAATCCTCGGCGACCCGCTGCCAAATGTATTGAATTCGTTCCAGTTCGGTATTGCTGAACGCGGGATCCGAATCCAAGGAAAAGGCGGGCGTCGTGATCGTGGTGCGGCTTCCGGAGTTCCAAGACGTGCCGGTCGTCGTGTGTCCGTTGAAGTCGAGGTAGATGGTAAAGTTCGAATCGGCTTTGCTGTGCAGCGTGAACGTGTCGACATAAGCATAGGGGGGCGCTTCCGACGTCGGGGCTTCCTGGACGTCCGACTTCTTGTTGAACACGACAGGAGCGCACTCGCAAACCAACGCGGAGGCATCGGGGCTTAACGGATTTACCGAGAGCAATTCACGATTTTCCAGTGATTCGAATTGCAAACGACGGTCATGAATCGGGTTCCGCTGGTGTTTCGATGAGTTTTTTTTGCTGAAAGATAACATAAGACGGCCTCTTAAAAGAATAGAAAACTTACAACACGACTCTTGACGTTTTGAGTCAACATTTAGGAAAACGTTGTTCCGCTCTGATTCCGGTCGTCGCCGGAGACTTCCGCCGACACAACAATCAGACATTGTATCATCGGCGGCAACGAGATTCAAGAGGAATGCGTTGCACCCCGATGCGACTAAACAGACGACGACGGCATCAGCACGACGCGGAGAGCTTCGCCGCTCTTCATGAGCTCGAACGCTTCGTCGATTTTTTCCAGCGGCAGCAGATGCGACGCGATCTTTTCTGCCGGCAAGGATCCGGCAGCAAGATACTCCACGGCCTTACGAACGTGTTCCGGCGTCGAATCGCTGGTTCCGATGAGCCGGATTTCGCCGTAATGCAGAATTCGACTGTCGAAAGTCAGGGAACTCTTTCCAACCGGTAACGAGGCGAAAAGACAGACGGTTCCCTGTTTGCGAACCAGGGAAATCGCCTGTTCCTGCGGCTGAGCGGCCGGTGCGGCGACAATCACGACATCGGCACCGATTCCGTCGGTCTCCGCCTTGATCCGTTGCGCAAGATCGGCATGAGCCGGATTGATCAACACGTCGATTTCGAATTGGGCGGCCTGACGAAGTCGACTGTCGTTCAATTCCGATAAAATGATCTTCGATGCTCCCGCTGCCCGGGCAACCAGCGCATTAAGCAATCCCATCGGTCCGGCGCCCATCACGAGGACGGTGTCGCCCGGCTTCACCTGACACTGCTCGATCGAATTGACGGCGCAACTGATCGGTTCGGCCAAAGCCGCATGTTCCGGTTTGATCGTCAACGGAACCTTCACGGCGTGGCCGTTCCGCAACGCCCGCTCCGGAATCACCGTGTACTCCGCCATGCCGCCGGGATAGGAGAATCCCATCGGAGCAAGATCGACACAGAGATTACGAAATCCTTTCCGACAATAAAAACATTCGCCACAAGAAACACTGGTCGCCATGACGACGCGGTCGCCTCGCTGAAAACCACCCGGTGCATTGGGGCCAAACTCTTCGATGAGACCGGTGAATTCGTGTCCCATGACGAGCGGTGCCTTGATCCGTGGATTCCCACTCAATAAACTCTTCAAATCGGTGCCGCAGACGGCGCAGGCGTCGACCTTGACCAGCAAACCGTCAACGGGACAGGACGGCTTTTCGATTTCTTCGAACCGAATGTCGCCGGGAGCGTAGTAAACAATGGCTTTCATGGTCGAAAGAGAAAAGTTATCGTTTGAACGGTGAGAAAAGACTGACTTGTTCGGAAACGACCTTTTTATAAAAAAATCGCATGGTTTTTCAGAGCCGCGGGCGGGCAGGCTGCGCTCGGGCGGAAAAAAACACGCGGGAGCGGGGCGGCGGGGGAAAAAAAAAGAGGAGTTTTTTATAAATTATATTTTGGAGAAAACAAAGAATATTGGAAACAGA
>JAVBQW010000121.1:0-32249 GCA_031548665.1 Thermoguttaceae bacterium | reverse complement strand
CGCCGACCAATCCTCCGCTTGTCGTCAAAATACCCTGTGAGCCGCGTCGGCCTCCGACGCGATGAATTGGGAAATCGGTCGGTGTTCGACTCGCCTACCGCGGAGCGCGTCGGAGGCCGACGCGGCTAAAATTAACGCTTGTTTTTTTCGAACCAACTTCGTAAAAGCAATTCCCGGTCGGTCGGTTCGGTGGTCGGTTTACGATCGTTCTTGTCGGAACCGTGTTCGACGCTCCAGCCGTCCCATTCACGGAAAGCGTGGTAGGCCCAGTCCCAACCTTCTTCTTCGAACACGGTGATACAGTCGTTCAAATACCGATACGAGCTGTTGTCGGGAGCCCAACGGATCGAGCCGAACTCACCGATGTAAATCGCGACACCGTAATCGTTCGCGAATTCCCGGGGAACCCGTAACGCCTTGCGGATTTGATCCAAGTCCCAGCTCTTGCCGTCGATTTCGCCGGGATAAACCAATCCGACCGGCGAGTCGTAGACGCCTTGATGCGTAAAGGAATGGGGCACATAAATATGAACGCTGTACACGACATTGGGAACCTCTTTCGGATCGAAGGGTTCGAACCATTCAAGAGCATTCGGGTCGCCCCACGGAGCGGGCTCGATAACGATCGCCTTGACGGGGTCGATTTTCCGGATCGCTTTGGAGGTTTTCAGGGCGAGATCGCGCCAATTCAGGACGCCTTTACCTTCCGGCAGTTCGCCTTCGACGGCTTCGTTCAGGATGTCGTAGCACCAAATCGGTTTGGCGTCCTTGTATTTTCGGGCGAGTTTTTCCCAAACGGCGACGAACGCATCCTGCAACTTCGGGTCTTGGAATAGTCGCATCGCGGAGCCTTCTTTCTGCGGCAGGCGACCGCCCGGCGGCGTATGCAGGTCCAGCGTGACACGAACGCCATACTTTTCGAGTTCCGGCAGTAGTTTGTCGAGCAACGCGCATTGTTCATCGATCCAGGCGTTGAACTCCTCAACGGTTGCCGTATCAGCGGGACCGTTCGGAAAACCCGCCCAAGTCAACTGCCAACGAACGTGATTCGCTTTCCAATCCCCAGCGAGAGTTTTCAGGTCTTCGGAGCCGAATTTTCCCGGCGAGATCATCGTTCCACGGAGACGCGGCAGATCATGCCCTTTGTACACGGTTTCGGAATTTTTTTCGGTCGGTTTCGAACGTTTTTTTCCGATGACAGTGATCGAAAGATCGTCGAACCAGACGGTTCCCGTCGTGTTTTCGATGCCGAGGAGCAGCGTCGCTTCGGTCGCGTCTTCCGGAACGGCGGCGCTGAACGAAATTTCCTTCCAATCGAAGGTTCCCCAGACTGCGTTGCGTTGCAACCATTGTTTGCCGCTCGGGGCGTCGAGGATCAGCATCATTTTGACGCCGTTGTAAGACTGCGGCGGCGTCGCGACGTTTTCCGCTTTGATTCGACCGGAAACCCGCAGTCGAGTTCCTCGTAATTGTTCGATCGGCAATTTTTGCGTCAACGAAATCCATTTTTCGTTGCCTTCGGAGGAGATCCGGAACGCGCCATCGACCAGCGACACCGACTTGTTCCGCGAACCGCTCCAACGGTCGAGAACGTTCGGTTCGTCGAACGAGGTCTTGAAGACGACGTCGCCGATCTCGGCGGCGCCAAGAGGGAACGTGAGGAGACAGACGATGAGAAATTGAGGAAGGAGTTTCATAAGGGAAGCGATTAAACTTTCGTCATCCCCGCGCAGGCGGGGACCTAGACGAAAGGCATTGTTGACCGTTTGCACATTCTATAACTTTCGGCGATGCAAAGGGTTGGAAAATTTACTCTCTAGGTCCCCGCCTTCGCGGGGATGACAGGGCCCTAAACATGGACCTCGACGACGTCTTTGTCGTTGAGAACGTAATCGCCCTTGACGACGGTTCCGTCGTGGACGGCGGTTCCCCAGACTTTGCCGAAGCGGAGATTCTTCGCGTAATCCTTGTGAATCAGTTCGGCAAGGTCGAGCAGTGTGTCACCGCTTGGCAGCGTAAAGGGCCGTTCGCGGTCGGCTTCCTTTTTCTTCGGATCCTTCGTGTAGACGCGGACCACGTCGAGCGACTTATAGATTTCGTTGCGCAGCTCCTCCAACGACGCGACGTCGTTCGCCGAGACCTTGAATTCCCGGAACGGCAGCGGACAGAGTTCGTGCAGCAGTTCGAGACGGTCGGCGGCGTCGGGCAGATCGAACTTGTTCGCCAGCAGATAGGTTTTCGTGAACGACAATCCGACGTCTTCCTCGTCGAGCGTCGATTCGACGGCAAGTCGGGTTTTCGTCGCGTTCAGTCTGTCGATCACATCCTTGCACTGTTCGATACCGTCGTCGCTACCGAGGTCGACCATTAAAAGGACGAGATCGGCGCTGCGAACGAATCCGAGGAG
This sequence comes from Thermoguttaceae bacterium, assembly GCA_031548665.1. Lineage (GTDB taxonomy): Bacteria > Planctomycetota > Planctomycetia > Pirellulales > Thermoguttaceae > WRKP01. The sequence continues at coordinate 29,842 of JAVBQW010000121.1, read as the reverse complement.
ATACGGTTCCAAAAAATCCGGCGTGATTGGCGGCGTGTCGATCAGCTGGATGAAGACGTCCTCCCACTGCATCATGCCGGGTTGCGGCTGCTGCGTCGTAAACGGATACGGAGCGACCTCCGGCGTCGCCCGGGTCAGCGTCGTGAGCAGTTGGCTCTTGCCGGCGTTCGGTCCGCCGAGAATCACGATGGTTCCGGCTCCCTGCCTTGGGATTTTGAACGATTTTCCCGCCGCCTTTTTTCCGCCGCCGGATTTCTGTTGTTCGATTTCCTTTCGGAGATCGGACATCTGGGTCTTGAGCTTCGCCTGGAGATGGTCGGTGCCCTTGTGTTTGGGCATCTCGGCGAACATCACCTGCATCCATTTGAGCTCTTCCTCCGGCGTCGCGGCGCGGCGGTAGTTGTCTTCGGCCTTCTTATATTGTTGCGTTAAATTCGCGGGCATGGAAATATTTTCTGTTGAAAAAAATATAAAAAAAGAGCCCCAAGTGGAGGCGGTACTCCGCCGGAACTTGGGGGTGGCGTCTGAGAGCGGTATAACCCACAAGTTCCGCTTCGCTGCACTTGGGGCTCTTTTATGCGTCGTTGCGCGAAAATCGTTTTAGTACAGATACCGATTGACGATATTCTCGAAGAGTTCCTGACGACCGCTGGTATTCGGCGTCGCTTCGCCCTTCTTGAGCATGTACTTTTCGAGCGATTTGAAGTCGTGCTTCTTCGACTCGATTTCGGCGCCGACTCCCGAGTCCCACGAGGCGTAACGGTCCTTGACTATTTGAGCGATCGTTCCTTCCTTACGAATCGCAGCGGCGATCTTCAGGCCGGCGGCGAAGGCGTCCATTCCGCCGATGTGGGCGTAAAACAAATCGATCGGCTCGAAGCTTTCGCGGCGAACCTTGGCGTCGAAGTTGAGCCCGCCCTTGCCGAGACCGCCGTATTTCATGATCGAGAGCATCATCTTCGTCGTCATGTACACGTTCGTCGGGAACTGATCAGTGTCCCAACCGAGCAGTTCGTCGCCGGCGTTGGCGTCGACGGAACCCAAAAATCCTTGGGCGCCGGCGTATTCGAGTTCGTGCTCCACCGAATGCCCGGCCAAGGTCGCGTGGTTCGTCTCGATGTTCATCTTGACGTGCTTTTCCAGACCGTAGGTCCGCAGGAAGTTGACGCAGGCCGCGGTGTCGAAATCGTATTGATGCTTCGTCGGTTCCTTCGGCTTCGGTTCGAAATAGAATTGGCCCTTGAAACCGATTTCCTTGGCGTAGTCGACGGCCATTCGCATGAAAATGCCGAGATGATCCATCTCGCGCTTCATGTTCGTGTTCCAGATACACTGATATCCTTCGCGCCCTCCCCAGAACGTATAGCCGTCGCCGCCGAGTTCCTTCGTGACTTCCATGGCCTTTTTGACCTGCGCGGCGGCGTAGGCGAAAGCGTCGGCGTTGCAACTGGTCGCCGCACCGTGCATGTATCGCGGATTGCCGAACAGGTTCGCGGTACCCCACAGCAATTTAATGCCGGTGCGCTGCTGCTCTTCCTTGAAAACTTTGACGACGTCATCGAGATTCTTGTTCGATTCTTCCAGCGTCTTGCCTTCCGGGGCGACGTCGCGGTCGTGGAAGCAGTAGAATCCCATCTGCATCTTTTCGAGAAACTCGAAGAAAACGCGGACTCGTTTTTGGGCGTTGGCAACGGTATCTTTTCCTTCCCATGGTCGAAGCATGGTGCCGGGGCCGAACGGGTCGGCGCCGCTGCCGCGCATCGTGTGCCAAAAGGCGGCGCTGAAACGGAAATGATCCTTCATCGCCTTGCCTTCGACTTTTTCGTCGGGATTGTAATGGCGGAAAGCGAGGGGATTGGTCGATTGGGGGCCTTCGAACTGGACGGTCTTTTTGACTTCGGGAAATGCGGCCATGGTCTGCTCCGTGGAGTTGGGGGACGAAAGAAAACGTCGACGGTCCGTCGACAACGTGAGAACATTGTCGCAAATCGACGCCGAAATTTCAAGCCGGGACCCAAGAAACAAAAAACGAGCGGCGGTCAAAGAGAAAGACCGTGACTTGTGGTCACGGTCTTAAAAATCGGCAGAAAAAAGTCGGGATCACAGATCCCGACTCTTGGTGAGACTTTTTTGCTTATTCCGGCATCATGACGACCGCACCGTCATCGACCAATGACAGCGGACCGAGGACGCGACTCGGATTCGTCGTTACGGGGAGCGATCTGACCGCTCCGTCGCCCATGACAAAATTGCACACGCCCGGATGCCAGCTGCCGAACGGAAGATTACCGGTCGAAGCTGGAGTCGTATAAGACAGCTCCGATGGCAAACGCAACGGGTGGTATTCGACGCTGCCAGAATATCGTACCATGGCACGCGTTCCACCGGTTCGATGTTCTCCCGTCGTCAAATAAGTACAGTCGCCGCAAACGGCATAGGTTCCAGCCTCGGCGTTGTTGCATTTTCCCAGATTGTTCGGATGGATCTGTTTTTCACCGACCAACAATTGATTGCTCGTCCCATCGGCCAGTCGAGCCATTGTATCTCGACAAAGGTACTGTTTGAATGTGTTTGATCCGACGTTTCCGTTTCCATCCAAGTTGCTGGCCACACGAAACGGGCCGCGTTGCGTTTCAGGACCGGTATTGATGCCGTTGCCCGGAATGACGACCGAAGCGGCCGTTACATAATGGGGATCGGTGTTCCAAAACCAGTATCCGACATCCGGCGTCGCAACCACCAATGCGTAATCGCCTTGAGGTCCCAAAAAATTTCCTTCGTTCGTAGCACCGCCGGCCGGCCACGAATCCGGAATCGGAGTCGCGACCACTCCACTTCCTCCTCGTCGCGTCGGACAACGATAGGTCGCAACGGAAGCGAACGCATTGGTCCAAGCGGAATTCGTCGTTGCCAATGCCCGCCAGGAATGCGGAGAAAGCGTCAATCCAGGCATTCCGGACGGCGGCGAGTACAGCATCTCAAAAAGCTGAGTTTGTTCGATGAACGGATAAATCAATCCGAACGCCGTTACACCATCATGTTGACTGGTGCTGTCATAGTTACCTCCGGTATTCCGCCAACTGGATCCGTTGCTATTTCCAACGGTTATCGGCGGAAGTCCCTTGACGGTGTCATGGAAATTATGGATTCCAATACCAATCTGTTTCAGGTGATTGAGACACTGCGACCTTCGTGCGGCTTCCCGGGCCGCTTGGATGGCGGGAAGTAGAAGAGCGATCAAGACGCCGATGATCGCGATGACGACCAAAAGTTCCACCAGCGTGAAACCCGGTCTAGCTACCCCCCCCCCCCTCCCCAGATTGACTTTCGAGCGTTTCATAAAACATTACTCCTAAAAAGTGTTCGTTTACGAGAGGTCCCTCGGATTCCGGCGGAGTACCGTCTTCTATCCGGTCCGCTTGAATTGCTCCCCCTTGAGTGTACAAGAAACCCTCGGAAAAGTCAATGATATTTTGTCAGATAAATACAAAACGAGCCGTGAGCAGCGACTTCGCGATCACAGGTCGCGGCTCGTCGCCGTTCACGGCTCGTCATCGGACAACACCAAGCGTTACAACCCCGGAATCTCCACGGTGGTTCCATCGTTGACGGTTCCCAACGCGGCCATGACTCTCGCCGGCGTCGTCAGGAAGAACGACTTCACCGCTCCGTCGCCGATCAAGAAGTTGACGATTCCCGGATGGGCGCTGCCAAATTGGGAATCCGCCCAACCGGACGTCGCGCTGGCACCGGTGGGGAAACCGGTCGGAATGGCTAACGTTCTTCCATTTTGCGTCATATCTCCGATTTGATTGATATTGGTGCTTACCCGCACATAACGTGCGACGGCCAAGGTCAAACATTCGCCCCCCGTAAGATAACTGCAATCGATGAAATTCGGATAGTTCGAGACCGTCGGGTCCGGCTCGCATTTTTCGAAAACACTGGGCGGCATATGCTTTTCGCCGACAAGAAGCTGATTGCTGCTACCGTCCTGCCACCAAGCCATGGTGTCTCTCGGTCCCCAGGTAGAAGCATCTCCCGGCGATGAAAACAGCGCAATGCGAAACGGACCGAACTGAGGGTTGACGGCCTTTGTCAGTGAATTTTGGCGGTACCAGTGGCCTTGATTGGCAATATCGGTATCACCCGGCGGCGTGGAGTCGGCGGTGAGCTGAAAACTCATCACGAAAGCATAACACGTTTGCGGACCATAAGGAGGATTACCGGGAACGCCGGCACTGACCTTGTATACATCAACGGTGGACGGTCCGGGAAAAGGAGTCATGAGCGGCCCGCCACCACGCCGGGAAGGACAACGATAAATCGGTACGGAACCGAATTGCTTACGAATATCATCATTCATCAGAGCGGTCAACGACGTATTGTTGTTCGTCCACCAACTGGTGCCATAGGACACGCCGAATCCCCGCGTCTGCAGGTAACTGAAAAGATTCTGTTGCTCGACGAACGGATAAAGGATACCCAAAAAAGTAAGTGAATTGTATCCGATCGTTCCATCGGTGTTTCCGATCTTGGCCGGAGGCAATCCGGTTGTCGTATCATGGAAATTGTGAATGCCGAGGCCGATCTGTTTCAGATGATTGACACACTGAGCACGTCGTGCAGCTTCACGAGCCGCTTGAATAGCCGGCAAAAGAAGGGCGATCAAGACGCCGATGATTGCGATGACCACCAAAAGTTCTACAAGCGTAAAACCTGAATTACCTCCCCCCCCCCCCTGCCCCAATTTAATTTTTCGTTGTTTCATCGGTATTCTCCCAAATACACAAACAGGCTTTCGTTGACACAGTACCAATTTTGCAGTGTATACGAATCATCGAACGAAGTCAATCTTTTTTTATGAAAATCGCGTCAGACCTTGTGTCTGTCCAGTAGAGTGGTACATTGGGCGGGACTCGCTTCTCCGGGACCGCAGGTCCCGGCTCTCGATTCGTTGAACATCGATTCGTTGCCCCTCGATTCATTAACTCGTGATTCGTTGACTCGTGATTGTTGACGCCATGGAAACGACATACGACGAAATCCTTTACGACACGCTGCCGCAGGTCCAGGGCAATCTTCGGACCCTTGAAACGGTCGCCGATCTGTTTCAGGTCGAGCCCGTCGATATTCGACGCTGCCGGGTCCTCGAATTGGGCTGCGGTACCGGAAAAACGCTCCTTCCGCAAGCCGAAGAATTTCCGGACAGCGAATTTCTCGGTATCGACCTCTCCCGTCAGCAAATCGACGACGGAAACCGATTCATCGAGGAACTCGGCCTGAAAAACATCCGATTGCTCTGCGCCGACATCATGGACGTTTCTCCCAATTGGGGGAGCTTCGACTATATCATCGTTCACGGAATTTTCTCTTGGGTTCCGCCGGCCGTCCAGGTAAAAATTCTCGACATCTGCCGCGAAAACCTCTCGGCGGACGGCGTCGCGATGATCTCGTTCAACACGTATCCCGGTTGGCATTACAAAGAAGCGGTCCGCAATCTGATGACGTTTCACGTCCGGGAAGCCAACCGTTTCGACGTCGGAGACGCCGAACTTCGAGCCGCACGACAAATTCTGGACGACTTCACCACGTTGAAATCGCAGCAAAACGGGCACGACGCCCCGACGTTCGTTCATCTTCAAAAAAAGATGCGGACCTACGAAGACGGATACGTTTTCCACGAATTTTTGGAGAAAGAGAATCATCCGTACTATTTCGTCGACTTTCAGCGACGTCTGAACACTCGGGAGCTGGACCATCTTTCCGACGTCGATTGGAAATACTTCGGCGTTTGCATGCAGCAAAAAGATTTTCGCAAACTCGTCGAACCGGTTTCGCGGCAGAGAGATTTGGAACAATATCTCGATTTTTTCGTCAACCGTCCGTTTCGCGCCGGCGTGGTCTGCCGGGAAACAAAAGCCGCCGGCGCCGTTATGCGGCAGGACATCGCGGGCCGTTACGCCCTCCGAATGCCGGAAGCCGTCCAAATCGAACGAACCGACGCCGCGACCTGGACGTTTCGACTGTCGGACGAAAATTCCGTTTCGGTCGGCTTCCGATTGACCGTGTCGCCGTTTCACGACGCAATCGTCGAATTTCTTTCGGCATGGCGGCCGGAGTATTTTACATTACAGGAAATTACCGTCGCCGCTCTTGCCGACGCTCCGACTTTCAATTGGGAAGAGCTGAACTCAATGCTCTCGACGCTTGCCCGGCTCGGCTTGCTGAAAATCGCATTGCGGCCGGCGGAATCGGGACGATCGTCCACGGACCGCCCTTGTGTTCGCGGCTTTTCGAGACTCCTGGCCGCTCGCGGCATGACGTCGATTCCCAATCCGGATTTTGAGTGCTTGCGACTTGATCCCGTCCAGCAAACCCTCGTTTCGCTCCTGGACGGCAGCCGGACCGTCCCCGAAGTCGCCGAGGCGGCCCGACAATCCGTCGAAAGCGTTGATCGGTTCGTCGAGTTGCTGCGGCGGTTGCAGTATCTGACATGAAAACGACCAATGATACCAGCCCCAAGCGTCAGCGTGGGGTGATTTTTGAGCTGGCGAAAATTCCGATCCCCCGCCCAGATGTTTGGGGCCGGACGGAACGTGAAATTATCGTAGTACAAGGTTAAGAAAACAAGCTCCGCAAGAATGGATCAATGACCGTCATCCCCGCGAAGGCGGGGACCTAGACGGAAGACGTTATTGACTGTTTGTATCCATCAATAACGTGTGCAAGAGCCTATTCGAATCTTTTCTCTAGGTCCCCGCCTGCGCGGGGATGACGATATTTTTCCGTTTCCACGAAGCTCAATTCGTTAACTTTGTAGTAGTAATACTTTATGAACAATACCGAACTTCGTCGCCGTATCGAACGGCTCCTGTTGCCCGAAATTTCGTTGCCGGCCCAGTACATCGGCGGCGAGCCCGGCAGCGTCGTCAAACCGTCCGGTTCCGTCAAGGGACGGCTCTGCTTCGCGTTTCCCGACGTTTACACGATCGGGATGAGCAACTACGGCTTGCAATTGCTCTACGCCTTGATGAACGCCCGAGCCGATTGGAGCTGCGAACGGGTTTTCACGCCGCATCCCGACATGGAACGAATGCTGCGGACGAACGGCCTGCCGCTGTACTCGCTGGAAACGTTCACGCCGCTGTCCGATTTCGACGTGATCGGATTTTCGTTGCAGTACGAAATGTCGCTGACGAACGTCCTGACGATGCTCGACCTCGGCGGCGTGCCGCTGCACCGAACGGAACGGAACCCCGACGATCCACTGATCATCGCCGGCGGGCCCTGCGTCGCGAATCCGGAGCCGATGGTCGACTTCATCGACTTGTTCGTGATCGGCGACGGCGAAGAAGCTCTTCCCGCAATCTGCGACGCTTGGCTCGAAGCGAAACGTAAAACCTCCGATCGCCGTGCCGCCCTCTTGGAGGTTGCCCGGCAATTTCCGTTTGTTTACGCTCCGGAATTTTATTCCGTAACGTTTGACGAAAACGGCCGCGCCGGAAAACCGAAGCCGACCGAACCCAATATCCCGGAAATCATTCGGCCGGCGATCATTCCGGATTTGAACGCCTTCGAGCCGCCGGTTCATCGGATCGTGCCGCTGATCGAATGCGTACAGGACCGCGTCGCCATCGAAATCATGCGGGGCTGTCCCGGCCGCTGCAAATTCTGCGTCAGCACGGTCCAAAAACGACCGCTGCGTTACCGAACCCCCGAAGCGATTGCCCGGCTGGCCTACGATTCCTGTTTGGCGACCGGAGGCGAAGAGGTTTCGCTGCTCTCGCTGTCGACGAGCGACTATCCGAAGTTCGACGAACTGCTCGAAAAGTTGCGTGAGGTTCTCGCCCCGCTGAAAATCTCGATTTCCGTACCGAGTTTGCGGGTCAACCACCAATTGAGCAACGTGATGCGTTCGCTGACGACGGAGCGGACCTCCGGCCTGACGTTGGCTCCCGAAGCGGCGCTCGACGAGATGCGACGACGGATCGGCAAACCGATAACGAACGAAAATCTGCTCAACGGTTGCGAGGCGGCGTTCGAGAACGAGTTCAATCGCGTCAAAATGTATTTTCTCTGCGGTCTGCCGGGCGAAACCGACGCGGACATCGACGGAATCGTCGATTTGTCGCTCGACATTCTTCGGCTCGGAAAGCGGGTTCGCGGTCGGGCGCCGATTATTACGGCAAATATTTCGAATTTCGTGCCGAAGCCGCAAACGCCGTGGGAACGCCTCGGAATGATGAGCCGCGACTATTTCTTCCGAACCCACGAACGGCTGAAAACCCGGGTCCGCAAAACGGCGATTTCGCTCAAATATCACACGCTGGACACGAGCCTGCTTGAAGCGTTGATCTGTCGCGGCGACCGGCGCCTTGGAAAAGTGATCGAAAACGTCTGGCGGCTCGGCGCCCGACTCGACGCCTGGACGGATTATTTTCGCGGCGACCTCTGGGAACAGGCTCTGGACGAAAGCGGTCTGGACATCAAGCAAATCGTCCATACCGACTACGCCGAAACCGACGAACTGCCGTGGGAACACGTCCGCTGGGCCTGATTTTCGGCGATTCTTGAAAATTTCCGGAAAAATCTCTTGACAACTTACGTCTCGTGTCGTAAGATGACTTACGAAACAGTTCGTAAGCTCGCCGGGCATTTTCCTTCTTGAAATTCTTTGCCACGGAAGGCACGGAAGAAACACGGAATGAGGGAACCGGAGGATCATCGATTTTTTGAGGTTTCCTGTCTTAATTTTTCCGTGGCAAAACAATTACTTGCAAATCGAATTGAAATCATGTCGAAATCGAAAGCCGCGAAGAAGTTGCCGCTCGTCCCGCTCAGCGAAGGCGAGATGGAACTTCTCGATCTCCTTTGGAAACTCGGTCCCTCGTCGTTGACCGTCGTCCACAAAAACTATTCCCGACCGGTCGGTTACACGACAATCCAGACCCGACTCAACCGGATGGTCGACAAGGGCGTGCTGTCCCGAAGTACGGATTATCCGGCATTGTACGAGGCGGTGGTCGAAACGGAAGTCGCGTCGGGTTCGTTTTTCGAAAAGGTCGCGAAAATCTGCGGCGGCAGCCTCGCGCCGCTGATCGCTCATCTGACCGAAAAACGAAAATTGCAGCCGGACGAAATCGCTCTGCTCAAGGAATTGATCGCTCAACACGAAGAAAAATAAACGATCATGCACGACATTCTTTACGCCTTGCTCCGAACGACGCTTTTTCTCACCATTTGCGGCGGCGTCTGTTGCCTTGCGCTACGGAAAATTGAACCCCGGCTGCCGCGGTTGTCCCGCTTTCTTTGGCTCGCCGTGCTGCTGACGGGCTGGATTTGGCTGCAACCGGCGATTCGAATTGAATCCCCTCATTTAGCCGGTACTCCGGCGCCCGTGGTCGCAACGCCGTCGCAACCGTTCGATCCTTTTACTGCCACGGAACCCCGGCACGAAGTCGACGCCTTTTCTCCGCCGTCGCAATTTCCGAGCGTAAAAACCGACCAAACGACGACGATTGCCGAACGAAAACCGTTCGAATGGAACTCCTTGATATTCAAGACCGTCTTCGCCGTCTGGCTCGGAGGAATAATCATCACGATATTTTTTGCGGCGATCGGATACGTCCGGATTCTGCTGCTGTTGCGAAATACGGTTACGGCAGGGGACGCCCTTTCGAAACCGTGGAAGGTGCTTTTGACGGAACACGGAATCAATGAGGAAAAAATTCCGATGGTCTTGTCAAAAAACCTCGGTCCCGCCCTGATCCGAACCGTTTACGGGTATCGCCTCGTGGTGCCTCGTGAACTTTGGAGCGAACTCTCGGAAGCGGGCCGAAGCGGCATTTTGAAGCACGAACGGGAACACTTCCGGCGGCGCGACGTCTGGAAGTCATTTTTCGTCCGTATTTTGGCGTTGCCGCATTGGTTCAATCCGATGGCCCATCTTGCGGTGCATCGGTTCGAGGAAGCGGCCGAGGTGCTGTGTGATCGGGCGGCGTTCTCGGGGCAGCGGGAGGAGATTTCGGAGTTCGCCCGGATTCTGCTTTTGCTGCACGAGAACGCTCCGACGCACTTCGTGGCCCGCCAATCGATTTTCGGTCGCGGCCTGAAACATCGGGTCGCCTGTTTGCTCCACGAAAATCAATTTGCTAAAGGGGTTTCCACCATGAGAAAAATACTGTTGATCACCGGAGCTGTCGCATTGTTCGCCGCCTGCCTGTTCCGAGTCGAATTCATCGAACAAACCGTTGCGCAAACTCCCCCCAAAGAGCCGGGGACGAAGCGCAGCGCAGTCCCCGGATTGCCGGAACCAGAGAAAAAGATCGAGCATCCGGAGACTACGGCGAGTAGGCCTTCGTTACCGGATCGTGTGAACTTATTGCCTGCCGACAACGAATTATGGAAAAATGTCGTCGAACTGAAAAAGAAGCAGGAAGTTGCCGACAAGCTGTACGAACAAAAAGCGATTTCGGTTGAAGAACAGTACAAAGTACATCAAGAGCTGTTGCAGGCATGGGCGGCCTACTCGGCGGCGGTCGAGAAAAACGAACAAAAAGACCCGGAAAAACTCGCGGCGCTTTCAAAAAATCTCGATGAGTCCCGCAGGAATTATCTCGACGTTCGCGCCAAGTACGTTGCCGGACAGAAAGGCGGTACGACGGGAGACCATGCGGATGCGCAACTGAAATTGACAGACGCGGAAGTCGCCTTGTACCGATTCACCGGTGAAAAAGATCGGCTCCTGGCCGCTCTGCAAACACGAGTCGACGCCGCACGGGAACGGGCCAAGTGGAGCGTCACGGCGGTCAAAGCGGGCTTGAAACCGGCGTCCGACACGTCGGAAGCTGAAAAGAAACACGTCGACGCCGAAGCCGAACTGAAATCGGCTCAAAAAACATTACATGGCCCGCCGCGTAAGCTGGGGGCTGACGCTCAACCCCTCGCTGACGCTTCGGGCTCCGTGGCGACCGACGACGATTATCGTCGTGAAATGGATGAATATCACAAAATCATCCGCGAAACGAATATCAAAATACTGGAGCGGCGGCTCGTCGAATCGAACAAGGAAGTCGAAGCCGTTCGAAAAGCGTTTGAAGAAAAGAGAACGACCGCCGATCAAGTTGCCGACGCTGAACGACGCAATCGTGAATTGGTCGAGGAATTGAACACATACAAACAAGAAAAATCTTTCGTCAAAGAGTAATCGCAAACGAATATCGAACCGAAAGTTCGCGATAAATACATTTTTCGTACTCAATAACAATTCAACGTGCCTTCCGATCATGCACGACCTCCTTTACACGTTGCTCCGAACGACGCTTTTTCTCACCGTTTGCGGCGGCGTCTGTTTTATTTCATTACGAAAAATCGAAACCCGGTTGCCGAGATTGTCCCGCTTTCTTTGGCTCGCGGTGCTGCTGACGGGCTGGGTCTGGCTGCAACCGGCGATTCAAATCCCCCATTTAGCCGGTACTCCGCGCTCCCCGGTTGAAACTCCAACGCCGCCGGTCGAAATGCCGTTGTATGAGGAAATTCCCCGTCAGATCGACACGATTCCGGCGCCGCCGATGTTTTTGCGCGAAAACTTCCCCATCGAATCGCCGACCGCCGTCGAAATCCTTCCTGAGGCGAAAACATTCGATTGGAAGCTGCTGATGATGAAAAGCGTTTTCGCCGTTTGGCTCGGCGGAATATTTCTAACGATAATGCTTGCGGCAACGGGATACGTTCGCATCCTGTTGTTGTTGCGAAATACCGTCTCGGCGGACGACGACTTCGCCGGACCGTGGCGTCGGCTGTTGTCGGAATACGGAATCAAAGAGAAAAAGATTCCGATGCTGCTGTCAAAAAATCTCGGCCCGGCTCTGATCCGAACGCCGCTCGGATACCGTCTCGCCATCCCGGACGAACTTTGGAGCGAACTGTCGGAGTCGGGGCGGCTCGCCGTGTTGCAGCACGAACTGGCTCATTTCCGACGTCGAGACGTCTGGAAGTCGTTTTTTGTACGGATTCTGGCGTTGCCGCATTGGTTCAATCCGGTCGCTCATTACGCGGCGAACCGATTCGACGAATTAGCGGAACAATTATGCTACCGGGAAGCGTTCCTCGGAAAACGGGAAGGCGTTACGGAATTCGCCCGGACTCTCTTATTGATGCACGAAAACGCTCCGACGCATTTCGTGGCCCGCCAATCGATTTTCGGCCGCGACCTGAAACGTCGGGTCGCGGTCCTGCTCGAAGCCAACTCATTACGAAAGGTCTCCGCGATGAAGAAAACATTGTTGATCCTCGGAACCGCCGCAATGCTGTGCGCCGCGCTGTTCCGTGTCGAATTCGTTGCAAAAACATCCGCCGAGCAAAACGTCGTCCACGAGCCGGGACCTGTGGTCCCGACTTCCGGGAAATACCTTTGGACGACCGTCATCGATATTGAAACGAAAAAGCCGTTCGCCGGAGTCAAGGCGACGCTGAAGTATTTCCCTGCCGGAGAAAACGAGCAGCGAACGCTGGAAACAGTCAGCGATGCGGAAGGGCGTGTGTTCCTGCCGCCGCTCGTGGAACTGGCCGCCGCCGAGGACAAAGTCTGTACGATCCGCATCGAAAAAGAGAAATACGTTCCGATCGAGTGGAACACCGAACTCAAGTATCTCAAAGAGGGTTTCGAAAATGGTGAACCCGCGTTTCCCGCGAAAGCGGAATTGGCCGAGGCGACGCTGCTCAAGGGCCGTTTCGTGTCGGAATCCGGAAAGTCCGTTCCGAACGTTTCGATCATGGTTGCGTGTGAACGGAAATATGAAAATCCTCCTTCCAGGACACTTTATTCCCGTTACGATTCATGTGACGAGAAAGGAGAGTTCGAGATTCCCGTCGATAAAGGAGCGGAAACGGCATTTCTCGTTCGGCACAAGGACTTCGTTTTCAAGAGATTCGTCACGAAAAAAGAGGAGGACCGCCGCGGTGAAATTCCTTTGGGAGATATCGTCCTGAAAAGCGGCTTTCGACCGACGATCCAGGTTCTCGACAAGGACGGCAAGCCGGTTGACGACGTCTGGGTCACGCTCACTCTGGCAGCCTCACAAAAGGAACTGGATTCGAAAACGAAAAATCCGAGTTCGTTCGTCGACTCGGAATCCGTGTTGACCGATGCCGAAGGAAAGGCGATGTTCGCTCCCGCCGAAGCCGGAGATTATTTCGCCGAAATCGTCAAAGCACCATGGAGCTGGCCCTTCAACCGGGAGAAAGACTCGACATCCAGAATCAACTCCCTTGCCAAACCGGTCAAGGGGGTGTACGAAACGGCGGCGATCATGTTCTCGCCGTCATCGCAAACGGCAACAATCCGCGCTAAGAAAACCGTTAAGGTTACCGTCCAATTTTCGGACAACAAGACAAGCCCGGATCGTGAACAGTGGTTGTTCATTGAAGGCGGCGATGTCGGATTTCATGTCGTGGAGGCCTATTCATCATCGTCGTCAAGATATCGCGGCAACTATCTCGGCGAAGGGCGATTCCTTTTCGAAGTCCCGGAAAAACTGCGTGACGCCAAACTCGTCTTGAAACAGGAAGGCTTCAGTTCCCCGAAGATCGACAACGAAATTTCCTATCGTTGTTCCGTCGATGGAAAAGAGGCAACGCCGCCAGCCTACCCGTTGAATTTTCCTTTGCGTGATCTTGATACCGACCGAATCGTCGAGATCACCTGTATCAAATCGCCGAAAATCACGCTCCGTGTGTTCGATGAAGAAGGAAAACCGGTCAAGGAGTACTTCGCCGCCGCCCAATATTCGAAACGCGGTCAAACGATCACGTTTACTCAGGATGAAACGACCATGACTTCACGTGGTTATAGGCGATGGGGGGCCGATGCTCATGTGAGTTCCTGGGCGAACGTTTCAGGCGAACGATGTCCGGAACTCGGCATGGATGTCGAATTTTCGTGGCGGGATTTCGGCAATGATGCGGCGAAGATCAATAATGAAGGTATTTTGTCGAACGAAGACATGCAACTCTACGTCGTCGGCAAAGGATACGATGTTTTCGAGCAAAAAATCCCGAAAATGACCGGAGGCGAAGAACGTGAACTGACCGTCACGCTGAAAAAATCACCCCAACCAATTATTCCGAAAGCCGATTCAGAAACGAAAACGAACGAAAAAGTCACGGGACGTGTCGTTGACGAGGACGGCAAACCGCTCGAAGGGGTTCGGGTCAAGGTCGCTTATCCTTATTATCTGGACGGAGACCGAAAAAACGAAACGAAAACGAACGCCGACGGCCGATTCGTCTTTACCGGACCATTCTATTTTACGTACGAAGTCGAAAACGACAAGACGGTCAAGATCAATCGTCCCGCGTTCGAATTTTTCGTGCCGGGAAGAGAACGCCAAAGCCGAACGCTGGAGAAAAATTCCAGCGAAGTCCATCTCGTGCTGCGGCGCGGCGTGCAAGTCCAAGGCCGTGTGATCGACGCCCGAACGGGCAAACCGGCTCCCGACGCCATGGTTTATTTTTGCGACACAAAAGACCCCGGTTCCTTGGCGAGAAACGAACAGGCCGTCCGCGCCGATCATCTCGGCGATTACACGATTCCGTCGTTCCTGCCGCCGGGCCGTTACAATATCGTCGGAGAAGCCTGGCTCGACGACGGTCCCGCTTGGGGCAAACTCGAATCGGTCGACGTTTCCCTTGAGAATCAAACGTTTCACGCTCCCGATCTGCATGTCGATCGCTGCGGTTGGGTCGAATCCGAATTCGTCGGCCCCCAATTTTCCGATACGAAAACAGGTCAACGGATTTTTCCTGAAAGCGTCAACGTTCTTTTTGTCGGCGTTTCGGAATGTCAGTCCCGATTGCGGGCCATGCCGCCTCAATCGCTTATCGGCTCGAAAGTCAAGTTGCCGGTATTTCCGGGCGAAAATAAACTCCTGTTCATGAATCCGCGACCGTTTTCGATCAAGGGAATCGACAACGTGAAAATCGTGAACGCCAAACCCGGCGAAACGGTCAAGCTCAAGTTCGAAGTCGAACTGCCGCAACGGCTCAAGGAAAGAATCGTCGAGATTCCGACCGGGAGAACGGTCGTTTTTCGAACGCTCCCTCGACTGACCGAAGAAGAAGAGAAAATCAACGTCGATAAGAATCTTGCTTGGGAAGATCTCTTCCGTTTCGAAAACGGAAATTGGATCGACGTCAAGACCGGCGAAAATGTTCAAGGCGTCGTTCGCCTGCGAGAAGGGAAACAGGACGTTCTTCTCGGCAAAGCGGACGGCAAAGGAAAAATTACGATTACCGAAGAAAACGGCAAAACGGGTTCCTACGACGCAGCGGCGGTCGGAACGATCATACCGCCCGCCTCGAAGCCCGTTATCGGGGAACCGAAACCGGCAACATCGCCGGAAGCTCCCAAGAAAATCACCGATAAGAAAACGTACGACGAAGTCAACGGTCGCGTCGCCGACGGCAACGACAAGCCGATCGAAGGCGTTCTCGTCAAGGTTGAGTATCCGGACAGCAAAGACGCCGACAAAATAACTGAAACGAGAACAAACGCCGACGGGCGGTTCACGCTGAAAGGGCCGTTTCATCTTGAAACTTTCAGAGAAAACGGAAAACCGGTCGGATGGGTTGCGCCTTCCCTCGTTTTTCTCGCCGAAGGCAAGGCTTGGCTGAAAGTCCAAATTTCCGACCAGTCGAACGAGATGAACGCCGTCCTGCTTCCGGGCGCCCGGCTGCAAGGCCGGGTGATCGACGACCGGACGGGAAAGGGAGCGGCGAACACTACCGTTCGTTTCTGTGATATGAATGCCTTGAACAACCTTCTGCAACTCAATCGCGATACGAAAACCGATGCGGAAGGTAATTATCGAACGGCGTTCGGTCTCAGGCCGGGCCGATACGTCGTTTTCGTTCTCGATGAAGACGATCCGAAAAACGAAACGCTCGGCAAAATCGAACCGGTCGAAGTCCGGCTGGGAAACCCGGTGTTTCAGGTTCCCGATCTGCACGTCGACCAATGCGGCTGGATCAAAGGCAGTTTCGTCGACGCCGAAACCGGGGAACCGGTTGCCATGCACGGCGTCAACATCGACCATGTTTGCACGTCTCCGAACAAATTTCGAAAGGTCTTTGACCGGCAAGTCTTCCTGATGGCTTCCGGAACGACGTTCAAGGCCCGAGCGTTTCCCGGTGAAAACATGCTTCGACTGGTCGGCGGCGGAGCGGGGATCATCGGCCTCGACAACTATTGCACGAAAACAATGAACATCAAACCGGGCGAAACCGTGTCGCTCAAGTTCGAGGTCATTCGAAACGTCACCGTCGAGGCGCTCGGTAAACTACCGGAACCGGTCGAGGAAGAACGTGAAGCCGCCGCAGCGGTCAAACGGCTCGGCGGTTGGTACAAAGTCGACGCCAACAAACACGTCGTCGAGGTCAATATGAGTTCCCGGAATCTCGACGACGTTTATTATACCAATCCGCAACGGGAAACCGACGCCGTGATGCCGGTCCTTGGAAAATTTTCCCGATTGAAATCCCTGGTGATTCGTGACGGTCAAGTGACAAACGAGTCGGCGAAATACCTTGCGGAACTCACCCAATTGGAATCGCTGTACTGGGGAAACTGCCGGATCGGCGACGCCGGCGCGGCCCAACTCGAAGGCTTGAAAAAATTGCGGATCATTCATATTGATTACGCGAAACTTACCGACGCATCGCTTAAAGTGTTTGCCGAACTCCCGGAACTCCGCGAGCTTTGGTTGTGTGGCAACGCTTTCACGAATCACGGTTTGGAATCTCTCTGTGAAGCCAAAAACCTCGAAAAACTATGGTGGTGTCACGGCAAGACCAAACCGAACGACGCGAGTCTGAAAATTCTCGCCGGTTTTCCGAATCTGCGAGAAGTCGAAATCCAAGGAGCAGACATTACCACCGCCGGGTTCGAGAGTCTTTCCACATCACCGTCTCTAAAAAAGATTTCTTTCGAATGGCCGGACGACGAAAAACATCCGAATAGTCAACAGTTGTCGGAATCGCTGGCGAAACTCAAAACGCTGGAAGTCTTTTCGAGCGTGTCCGTCGACTTTTCGGAAGACGAAGCCCGAACAGTGGCCCGGGCGCTGCCGAAGTTGAAGGAACTCGGCAAATGGAACGCGGAACAACTCGAACGGTTGAGGGAATAATCTTGGCCGCTTCGCCTTTGATTCGTTGAAACGGGATCGAAGTCGATGTCGCTTCAGCGCTCCGCAGGCGGAGCGGCTAATTGGCTCGGACGTCTTGAAAAAGAAACGGACCGTGCTAGAATTCACTATATGAAAATCTTGCGTGTCGACAGCCGGACGGACGACGTCGCGGCCAAAATGGAGATCCTGCGAAAACGGCTCAGTCCGAGGGGCGACGTCGTGAGTCCGACCGGACGACAGCGAACGCTGGAGATTTTCGGCGAACCGCTCACGCCGATCCAAGTCGTCGAGCGCGTTTGCAGCGACGTCCAGGCCAAGGGAATCGCGGCCCTGCTCCATTACGGTCGCCGGATCGACAACGCCCTGCTGACGGCGGAAACGCTCCGGGTTCCCCTCGAAGATCTCGAAACCGCCCACCGAAACGCCGACAAGGATTTTCTCGCGACGATCCGACGTATCCGGGACAATATCCGCCGCTTTCAGGAAGCGATTCTTCATCACGACACCCGGATCGAGGTTCCCGGCGGTTTCCTCGCCGAACGGTATCGGCCTCTCCGACGGATCGGAATCTGCGTGCCCGGCGGCGCGGCGGCGTATCCGTCGACCGTCTTGATGACGGCGGTTCCCGCTCAGGTTGCCGGAGTCCCGGAAATCGCCGTCATGGCTCCGCCGACCGCCAACGGGGCCTACAACGCCGACATGCTGGCGACCTGCTTCGAACTCGGAATCACTGAAATCTACCGGATGGGCGGCGCCCAAGGCGTCGCGGCCTTCGCTTACGGCGTCGAGAGCGGTGTTCATGGTATCCCGAAAGTTGATAAAATCGTCGGACCCGGCAACCTGTTCGTCGCTTTGGCCAAGAAACACGTTTTCGGCGACGTCGCGATCGACTCGATCGCCGGTCCCAGCGAAGTCGTCGTAATCGTCGATTCCACGACGCGACCGGAATTCACGGCCTACGACATGCTCGCCCAAGCCGAACACGCTCCGGGAGCGAGCATCCTGATCGGTTGGGACGCCGACGTCCTCGACAAGACCGTCCAGGCAATCGCCGAACGCTGTTCGACCGTCCAACGAGGAACGTTGGCAAAGCAGAGCCTTGAAGAATTCGGAGCCGCGATTCTCGCCCGAAATGCCGACGACGCCTGCCGATTGACGGACCAAATCGCTCCGGAACACCTTCACATCGCCACGGAAAACGCCGAAGAACTCGCGGAAAAAATTTCTTTTGCCGGCGCGATTTTTCTCGGCAACTTTACGCCGGTCGCCGTCGGCGATTACGCCGCCGGTCCTTCCCACGTTTTGCCGACCAGCGGAACGGCACGGTTCGCCGCCGGTTTGACCTGCAACGACTTCTTGCGGGCGAACAGCGTGTTGCATTACAACGCTTCCGGCTTGAAAGAACTCGCCCCGGATATCCGGCTTTTGGCGACAAAAGAAGGATTGACCGCCCATCGGGAAAGCGTTGACGTTCGACTCCGATAATTTTAACCCAACATTTATACTCTACCTTGGCACAAATTGGTCGTTTTTTTGGCGATACACCCCGTTAGAGCGTCCCAACGGCCCGGAGTACCGGTCAAATGGACAAACGGCCAGTTTGTACCGTGTCACAGTATAGCCGGTACTCCGGTACGATATCCCAAAGCGCCGGAGTACCGGCTAAATGATTTCTGTTTTTCAACCCCAACCTCGATAAGGAGCAATCTCATGACAGCAACAATCGATCAAGCCCAATGTACCTCGTGCAGTGAATGCGTTTCGACCTGTCCCGTCGAAGCGATTTCCCAACAAACCGACAAGGACGACAAAGCCGTCGTTGACGAAGGAACCTGCGTCGATTGCGGCGCCTGCGTCGATGCCTGCCCGGTCAGCGCAATTTCCCTTTAGCCAAAAGGGACCACGGGTCCCGGTTCGTTTGGCGAGTTTTTGCTCTTGACATCGCTGTCGGAATTTCGTATTTAGGGACGTTCCTTGTTGCGCGTTCCCTTGTTCGAGGTTCCGACCATGCGAATCATTATAGGCTTGCTCTTGTTTTTCGGATTCTGCTCCCTGACGATCGGAGCGGAGCGTTTTCCGTATGTCGCGACGGTCGCCGCTCAAGAAGTTGATGTTCGTAGCGGAAACGGTTGGGATTTCTACGAAACGTCCGTCCTCCGACGGGGCGACAAAGTCGAAGTTTACGGCGAAACCGACGATTGGCTCGCCGTCCGACCGCCGCTCGGAAGTTTTTCCTGGGTCAGCGGACGCTATGTCGATGTCAACGTCGGCAATATCGGAACCGTGACCGTTGACGGTCTCGCCGCCAGGATCGGCAGCGAAAACTCCGAACTCTGCGAAACAGTGCAGGTCAAACTTAAGAAGGGCGAAAAACTGCTCGTTCTCGACCGCAAGGAGACACCGGAAAACTCCGCGAGTCCGCTTTGGTACAAAATTTCGCCGCCGTGTGGGGAATACCGTTGGATTCCGCGTTCCGCCCTGACGTCAAACGCCGTTCAAGCGACGTCGAAACGTCGAACATCGCCTATCGTTCCCGTCGGCTTCGAGGAGGAAACCCGTACACGGCCGGTGGAACCGCTCACACCGCCGCCGCCGCTTCGGACAACCGCCAAACACGCTCCGCGTCAAACGACAACCGCAACGACCTCCACGACAACGGCTGTTGCCGCCGCTGTCAAGCGAACACCGACCATCGGGGACCTCGGCAAGCCGGGAGAGATTCCACCGCTTGCCGAACTCCTTGCGGACGCCGATCCGAGCCGAAAGCAAAATCCGTCGACCGATTCTTCGGAGGTTAAAAAGGAGTTGGATCCCTTCCAAAAGGCGTTTGAGGAACTCAAGCAGGAAGCCCGGATCGCTTTGACAAAGCCGACCGAGGATTGGGTGTTCGAAACCCTCTTGAAGCAGGGTAATTATCTTTACGAAATCGCGTCGACGGACGAAGACCTCGAAAAGGTTTATCACCTTGTTGAAACGTTACAGCGAACCCGGGCCGTTCGGCAGGAAATCAGCATGAGGCGTCAATCACGGACCAGCGGGAGCCTCCCGGTGGCGACGCAGGCTTCCGGCAATCAGACTTACGGCAATCAGACTTACGGTTCGAATCTTGCAGCGGCGCCTCGAACACCATCGCTCATCACGACGGCGGCGCACCAGACAGAGGCTCCGAGCTACGATGTCGTCGGCAAGCTCGGCGAATTTCAGCCGCGACCGTTGGGACATCCGCCGTACGCCGTGGTCGACGACAAAGAGGAAATCATCTGCCTGATCACGCCGGTACCGGGCGTCGACATGGAAAGCCGCATCGGAAAAAAGGTCGGAATCAACGGCGTCCTCGGAATCTACCAAAAGCCGAACGAACCCGACAAGCGACATATCACGGCTCAAAGCGTCACCGAAATCGCTCACTGATCGTCGGCCAGGTGGAATTTGTCCCGATAATAGTCGACTTTGAAATCGTAAACCGGCGTGGGCGATTCGGCGTATTTCTCTTTGTTGTTCCGATAAATCTCCGATTGGGCCAAGGCGATGTTCGCGGCTCCCGATGGCGAGTAAAGAACCGTCAGTCTGACCGGTCGCCCGAACACGGCCGGTTCGAGCAGCACCTCGCGATCTTTCCTGATTTTCGGCGTGATGCGGCGTCCGAGCATGTCGACGTAGAACAATTTGAAGGCGTTGTTCGTTCCGAAACCGCTCATAAAAAGAACTTCACGAATCGCGGAATTCCGAATCTGTTCGAGAAGTTCCGTGTTCAAACGGATCGGAATCAAATCGTTGTCGGCCCAAGTCGTCGATTTGCGGCGGCATTCCCTGACGGTATCGCTCATCGAAATGTTGTGACGGCGTAAAAACCGCAAAACGCCTTCCAACGCGATCGGCTGCCCGATTTCGCCGCCGCTCGCCTTATCGAGCAACTCCCAAAGGCTCAATTTGCTGCCGTAGAAAAACGGAATCTTGAAACTTGTCGTGTCATGCGGATGGATCGTCCCGACGATCACCCGTTCACTGCGGAAATCGACGGGATATTCGTCCAAATACTGATGAACTGTCCGGAGAAGATTCATTTATCGTCGGAGTCCGCAGGCTTCCTGGACGCGTCGCAGGACGTCGGCGGCTTTTTTTCTCGCCCGGGCGGCGCCGTCGTCGAGAACTTTTTGAACGATTTCCGGCGTCGCCTCCAATTGGCGGCGGCGTTCCCGGGCCTCGGCGAAATAATTTTCGGCAAGTCCGACGAGCTCCTTTTTCACGCTGCCGTAACCGAAATTACCGCGACGATAAATTTCTTCAAGCGATTTCGTCTGTTCCGGCGACGCGAAGAGCGAATACAGTTCGAAAAGATGGTCGCCTTCCGGATCCTTCGGTTCCTCCATGGGCCGACTGTCCGTCGTGATGCCCATGATCTTTTTCTTTTGGGCTTTCAGGTCTTCGAAAACCTCGACGGTGTTTCCGTAACTCTTGGACATTTTTCCGCCGTCGAGACCGGGAACCTTCGCGGATTCCTTGAGGACCTTGGCTTTCGGCAGCACGAAAACTTCGCCGAAGGTATGGTTGAACGATCCGGCGACGTCGCGGCAGACTTCGACGTGCTGAACCTGATCTTCGCCGACGGGAACGACGTCGGAATCGTACATTAAAATGTCGGCGGCCATCAACACGGGATACGTGAACAGTCCGGTGTCGGCGGTCAGGCCCTTTGCCTTCTTATCTTTGTAAGCGTGGCAGCGTTCGAGCAGGCCCATGGGCGTCGTCGTCATCAAGATCCAGCAGAGCTCCGAAATTTCGGGAACGTCGGACTGGACGAAGAGCGTCGCCCGCTCCGGATCAAGACCGAGAGCCAGCAGATCGAGCGCGGCGTCCAGCGTGTTCTGCGCAAGCTGCTTTTTGTCACGGACCGTCGTCAGGGCGTGGAGGTTGGCGATGAAATAAAACGCCGTGTCCTGGCCGTTCTGCAGGTCGATGTACTGACGGATCGCGCCGAAATAGTTGCCCCAGTGAAATCGCCCCGTCGGTTGGATGCCGGATAAAATTCTCATGATTTCAGTGAACAGTGAACAACGAACAGTGAATAATGAAAAACGAACAACGAACCGTGAACGTGATAAAGAACGCTTGCGTCTTCATTGTTCACTGTTCGCTGTTCACTGTTCGCTGTTTTAGCTTCCGATGATATTGAGCAAGCGCAGTCGTTCGCCGTCGACTTTTTTGTGTTCGGCGACGCAATCGGCGAGCGGCGTGAGCGTCGGCTCCCCTTTGATTTTTCCGGCCATTTTTCCGGTTTCGCCGTGAACGAGCGCCGCGACGGCGAAGTTGCCGAGCTCGGTGGCGAGAATCCGATCGCGGGGAACCGGCGAACCGCCGCGCTGAACGTGTCCGAGCACGACGCAACGGCTGTCGAACGGATTGCCCGCTTCCTTCAGCATCTCCTGCAATTTGAAGGCGCCGCCGCTTTCGTCTCCTTCCGCGACGATTGCAAGGACGGACATTTTCCCGGAATCCTTGATCTTGCGGAGTTTTTTGATGACCTTATCGTACGGTTCCTCCAGCTCCGGAATGAAAACGAGTTCCGCTCCCGACGCGATGGCCGTTGCGATGGCGATGTCGCCGCAGTGTCGTCCCATGACTTCGACGAAGAACATCAAATCGTGACTCCCGGCGGTGTCCCGAAGTTTGTCGACCGCCTCGACGGCGGTGTCGACAGCGGTCGAAAATCCGATCGTGTAGTCGCTGCCGAGCAGATCGTTGTCGATGGTTCCCGGCAGACCGATAATTTGGCCGTCCCAGACGTTCGCGAGTTCCAACGCTCCGGAAAGCGTTCCGTTGCCGCCGATCGGGAGCAAGGCGTCGATTTTATTCTTCTTGAGAATATCGGCAGCCAGTTTGACTCCTTCCGGCGTTTCAAAGCGTTTGCAACGGCTGCTGTGAAGAATCGTGCCGCCGATTCGCGACAATCCGGACACGGAGCGCATCCCCATGACCGGCGAACCGCTGGCGTCGAGATAGAACTCTTCGTTCAAGAGTCCTTCGTAGCCGTGACAGATTCCGTAAACCTCGTCGCCGCAGGTCACGGCGGTTCGAACAATCGCCCGAAGACAAGCATTCATCCCGGGGGCGTCGCCGCCGCTGCAAAGAACTCCGATACGCATGATTTCAGTGAACAGTGAACAGTGACGACGAACAGTGTTTAGCGAACAGTGTTTAGCGAACAGTAAAAAACGAACGGACGGTTTGAAGATCGCTTGCGTCTTCACTGTTCACTGTTCGTTGTTCACTGTTCGTTTACCGAAGGTCGACGATTTCCGCCCGGGCGGCTTGGAGGCGGCGACGGATGACGCCGGCCATCAAGCTCATCATACAGTATCCGAACCGGGTGTCTTTTTCGCAGAGTTCCCGCAGCTTGATACCGTCGAACGCCAGCAGTTCGGCCTTGGCCCGACAGATACCGATCGAGTTGGTCCGATACGGTTTGACGAGGGCCGACCAGACGAGAAAGTCGCCTTTATAACACGTATCGACGGTTTCCCGTTTGCCGTTTGGCATCTTGTACTGAACGTCGACCTGTCCGGAATTGACGATGTAAAGTTGCGTCGATTCGTCGTGTTCCCGATAGATGATCTCATCGGCTTCGCACGTTTTTCGTTCGCAGATTTTCGCCAATTCGTTGAGCGTCGTCTCCGAAATGCCGCCGTCTCCAAGGTATTCCTTAATCAGCTCCGCCGTGGCTTTCATCGTTATTTTCCGTCCGGGGTTGGAATGTTTAAAACAAATACGATTTCATTATGCCGTTCAAGCAGGAGGCTGTCAAGATACGAAAAACGCCGGGAGAAAGATGTCGTATATGGCTGGCGAAAAACTTCGTGAAAATGAAAAAACGCCGTCATCCCCGCGAAGGCGGGGACCTAGACGAAAGAACTTGTCAACCATTTGCATCCGTCAATAACGTGTGCAAGAGTCTGCTGAAATCTGTTCTCTAGGTCCCCGCCTGCGCGGGGATGACCAACCTTTTATTCCGGCAACATTTGTTCTTTCGACTCGCCGGTCTTGAGGTCCTTGATCAGGCAGACGCCCTTGGCGAATTCATCTTCGCCGATGATGATCGCGTAGCGGAACCCCTTCTTGTCGGCGTATTTCAGTTGCTGGCCGAGTTTTTTCGCGTCGGGATAGAACTCGACGCCGATTCCCGATCGCCGCAACGCTCCGGCGATTCTCATGTAATCCGAAAGCCGGGATTCCACGAAGAACGGCAAAAAATACTCGACAGGCGTCGAAATTTTGTCGAGCATTCCAAGCTCTTCCATTGCGGCGAGCAAACGGTCCAATCCAAGCGACGCTCCGACGCCGGGAAGCTCCTGTTTCGTGTACAAACCGGCCAGGTTGTCGTATCGGCCGCCGCTGCAGACACTGCCGATTCCCGGCAGATCGTCCAAAAACGTTTCGTAGATCGTTCCCGTGTAATAATCCAGACCACGTGCAATCGAAACGTCGATCGACATCCGATTTTCCGGAACGCCGGCAGCACGGACCGCCGCCAGAAGCCCCCGCAACCGCTCGACGCCTTCTTCGCCGAGCGGACTGCCGGAAAGCAACTTGCCGAGTTCGCCAAGAATTTCTTCGTTCGAACCTCGCAAGGCCGCGAAGCGGAGAACTTCCCCGGCTTGTTCCGGCGACGTCCCCGTAACCTGAACGATTTCCTCGGCGACTTTTTCAGCGCCGATCTTAGAAAGTTTGTCGATCGCCCGAAGCACCGCCGTCGATTTGTCGGCCAAACCGAGCTTTTCCAACAACCCGTTGAGCACCATCCGGTTGTTGATCCGAATCTTGAACTTCTCAAAAGTCGTTTTCGACTTCACGTCGATCCGCTCCATCAAATCGTTGATCACGAGGGCCGTTTCAACATCGGCGGCAAGCGATTTGGTGCCGATCGTATCGAAGTCGCATTGCATGAACTCACGGTATCGGCCCGCCTGCGTGTTCTCGCCGCGCCAGACCTTCGCCAGATGATACCGCTTGAACGGCGTCCCGATTTCCGCCAAGTGTTGCGCCGCGAACCGGGCAAAGGGAATCGTCAAATCAAAGCGCAAACCGACGCTGCGACCGCCGTGGTCCTCGAACTTATAGAGTTGTTTGTCGGTTTCCTCGCTGCCTTTTCCCTGGAGGATTTCGAGATATTCCAGCGCCGGCGTGTCGATGGGAGAAAATCCATAGGACCGATAGACTTTCGTCGCCGTGTCGAGCAGTTCTTCACGGGGCAGCATCATTTCGGGCAGGAAATCGCGGAAACCTTTGAGCGTTCGCGGCGTGATCATGGTCGGAGAATCGGGCTTGGGTGAGTTCAGCGATCCGCTTGCGTTTTAGCCGCGCAGCGCGTCTCGACCTGAAATTGTTCGACAAATACCGAAAAGATGCGGAAATTATCCCCTTCGCGGTTGTTTTCGTCAACCCGCCGTCAACCCGCAAGGGATTGCGATACCGGTTTCCCCAAGGTAAAATTTTTGATTGTTCACGGCGTTGGGGCTTCGTCGGATAATGGTATCGCCAAGACGCGCTGCGCGGCTAAAACGCAAGCGTTCGGCAGACCGGATACAAAACTTTTCAGCGGGAGATTTCATGCTCTTTCCCAATCCGATTCTCGTCGCGTCCGGAACCTTCGGTTACGCCAAGGAAATGGAATCGGTCGTCAACCTTTCGCGGCTCGGCGGCATCGTTCCGAAGACCGTAACCTTGGCTCCGCGAGCCGGAAACAAACCGCCACGAACCGTGGAAACGGCGTCCGGCATGCTTAACTCGATCGGTCTGGACAACGACGGAATCGACGAGTTTCTCCGTGTCAAACTGCCGTATCTCCGGACGCTCGGAACGCCGATCGTCCTGAGCATCGCGGCGAAAAATGTTGAAGAATGTCCGATTTTCGGTGAAAAGATTGTCGGCGAAAAAAACGGCGATGTCGACGGCCTGACCGCCGTTGAGTTGAACGTTTCGTGTCCGAATGTCAGCGGCGGCGTCGACTTCGCCACGGATCCGATTCTCTGCGAACGGATCGTTTCGGAACTCCGAAAGTCGGTTCGACTGCCGATCATCGTCAAACTGTCGCCGAACGTCGCGAAGATCGGCGAAATCGCGAAAGCGGCGGAGTTCGCCGGAGCCGATTTCATCGCGGCGATCAATACCTGTCTCGGAATGTCCGTCGACTGGCGACACCGCAAGCCGCGACTCGGCAACGGATTCGGCGGTCTGAGCGGTCCGGCGATCAAGCCGATCGCGCTGCGTTGCGTCCGGCAGATTTTCGGAGCGGTGAAGATCCCGATCATCGGAATCGGCGGCATTGAAACGATCGACGACGCCATGGAATTTTTCGTGACCGGAGCGTCCGCTGTTCAGGTCGGAACCGCGAATTTTTACAATCCGACCGCGACAATGAAGATTCTCGACGCCCTGCCCGGTGCCCTTCACGAACTTGGAGCAACTTCCGTCGAGGAAATCGTCGGCACGCTGCAGCTTTAAGAGCCGGGACCTGCGGTCCCTGACTTTCTGTGTAACGTCAGACCTCTTCGGCGCATCATAGAAAAGAAGTTTTCCCGAAACATCCGCGCGTCGCAAGGCGATGCGGCTAACCCTTATTCCTCTCATGATTCGTCGAATTTTTTTGATCGTTGCCGTACTGTTTCTGCTTGGTGATGTTGTTCTTTCCCAAGACGCCGACCGGGAAGCGGAGCGGCGAGCCCGGCAGCAGCGTCGGGAAAAGGAAGCCTTCGATCGGCAGCAAGCCTTGTTCAACGGACCACCGCCGGCGGGAACGGCGTCGATCGTCGGTCGATCGTTCATCTATTCGGTGAACCGTGGTTTCGGCAACACCATGGCGATGCTTGGAGCGGCCGATAACAAAGAATTGCGCGACGAACTCGGCTTCTCTGAAGAACAGGAAAAAAATATGAGGGCCGTGCGAGACGAGCTGCGTTGGCAAATGTTGATGAAAGCGCCGCAGTACGCCGACCGGTTCAAGAAAATGGCGTCGGGCGAAGATCCGAAGGCGATCCAACAGGATATCGAAAAGGAATTGCAAGCGATTACGGATAAAGTCGAAAAAATCGCGACGCCGGAGCAGAAAAAGAAGGCGCAAACCGTCGTTTTTCAAGGAATGGGCGGTCTCAACTCGCCGTTGATCAACGTCGACGCCATGTCGGCCCTCGACCTGACCGAAGAGCAGAAAAAGAAAGCTCAGGAAACGCTCGACTCCATGGAAAAAGAACGACTCGAACACTTGGCCGAAGGACTCAAACTCTTCGAAAAGGCCGTCCAACTTGGCGGACCGAACATGTCACCGGAAGATCGGCAAAAACTTGACGAGGAACGAAAAGCGCTCGAAGGACGAATCTTTTCCTCCGGCCAGAAAATCGGCGACCAACTCCGCTCCTTTTTGACGGAAGAACAACGGGAAAAGGAGAAAATCCTGCTTGCCAATCGGCCGAAGTTTCTGCCCCGATTACCTCGGCAGATGCGCGGCGAGTCCGCTCCGGATTACCGTCCCGACTCCGATTCCTGGAGACCCGGACAAGGAAATCCCGACGAAAACAAAGATAGATCCAAGCGTCGGCCCTTTCCCAAGAAAGAAAAAACGCCGGAACAACCGGCTTCTTCGACAGAATAGAAAAATTTTCTCCAGTCTACCCGACCGACACGACGATAATTCTTTACGAGGCTGGAATCACCCTAAGCCAACGCTTGGGGTTGATTTGTTGGCTCCAAGAAATCGGAACAGAAGGCTGGGTAAAATGCAAAGAAGGATTCTTTTTTCGAAGGTTGCGGCAATCGCCCTTCTGTTCGGGATTATCGAACTCGAAAGCGCGTTCGCGCAAACGGTTGTCGAAAAAGTTTATCGACGGCCGAGCGAAAGCGATATTGCTTGGATGTTCAGCGGCGGAAAAACATCCGACGCCCCCGTGCGACTGTCCAAACTGGTAAGTTGCAACGGCTTGCGAAATCCGGCTTGCTCCTGTCCCATATGTTCGCCGTTTTTTTCCGACATCAGCGACGAATCAGAAAGATTCGCGGTCACAGCACCGCAACCGCCGATCCTGATACAGCCGACGACACCAAAGGAGTCGCCGATTCTTCAGGTAAGTCACGTCGAAGAATCGACGGAAACCATTGAAAACGAAGCGGCCGCTCCGACGGAACCCAAAAGAATCTCGGCGGCCCGCTCGATTCGTCGTGTTTCGGTTCAGGAAACGGTCGAGCCGTATATTTCGACAACGGCAACAACAGCGCCGCTTCCGGCAAAACCCCTCACAACAACTCCGGTCGCCGCTCCTCCGAAGGAACTTCCCGTCGAAGCTTTCCCTAAAAAGGAAGCGGCGGTTTCCCCAATGGTATTTTCCCCAACGTCAACCGGCGCAGCCTGTTCATGCAGCGAATGTCGGGTAAGAAAAGCACCGCTCTGCAACATTTGTTGCTGTTCGACGACGGCATGTTCATGCAACAAGTCGGCCAAGCACGTCAAGACGACTAAATGCGACGGAGATGATTCGCCCCTTTCGTCGCTGTTTTCCAAAGATCTCTTTCGTTGGTCGAAAACGTCAAAGCAAGGCTGTACCGTTCAAGCCTGCTCCGAACCCGAGGATCACGAAATCTCGTGCAAGTCGGGATCCTCGCTCCAGAAGCCGTTTCGATTTTTCGATCGTTGGGCGACGGAATAATTTCTTCACCCCAAAGTTTCGTGCGCCGCTTCCGCCGCGAAATGGGTCCGGACGCTTCAGCGAACGGCTAATTCACGGCGATAAAGGGCGTTTCCCAACAGGGTCGACATTTTGCGGCTATCGAGGACTTCGAGTCCCATCGCGTCGTGGAGATCGACGATATTATCCCAATCTTCTTCGTCATCGAACGCGAAACGCAGGTCGTCGCGATCCAGGCCGGTGGGGGCCGGAAGCAGTTCGACAATATAGTCTTCCTGATTATCGAGAAAGAACGAACCGGGAAGCTGCCGAAACACCTGATCGTTGAGTTTACGAGCCGCTTTACGCAGGGCGCTCGATCGATACCATTCCGGAAAGAGACCGTAGGGCCGTCCGACCGAAAAAACGTCGTTGGTAAACTGGTAAGCGGCGTAATCGCAATCAGCTTCCATTTCAGCTGTTCGAACAAGCTGATCAATCAGAGTCGGATCGAGAAACGGCCAATCAGAGCCGATGAACACACAGGATTCGACCGGAAAACGATCGAGAACCTGCAACAACAGGCTCAGCGTATCCGTTGCGTCGGCTGAAAAGACCGGCACGTCGTTGGGCGTCAGATTGCGGACGATCTCCCCTTCTTCTCCGGCGTCGGCGAGAACGACGACGCCGCTCAACAACTCGCAGTCGGTCATCTGGCGAACGACCCATTCCAACACCGACTTACCCTCCAGACGTCGGGTCAGATGACGTCGTTGCTTGTCAGTCAATAACGCGCCCTTGACGATTCCTAATGTTTTGAGCATGTCGTCTTCCTTTCAACGTTAAAGATCGGCGAGTATCCGGCAACGCGCACAAGAGTCGCCTCCATTCTAGCGTCTTCTACGTCAAAAGCAAATTTTTTACCTGATTATTTTAAATTTTTTCGAAGAAAATTTAAAGAACTTGAGAATAACAGCCGGAATGGAGGCGGTACCCCGCCGTAATGAC
>JAVBQW010000233.1:0-16571 GCA_031548665.1 Thermoguttaceae bacterium | reverse complement strand
CTGAACAAGGCTGGAGACTGTAGGCCGGAGACTGGAGTTCCCGGTTTCCAACCGTTCCCTCCGGTCTCCAGCCTCCAGTCTTGCGGCAGAATCAAGGTTGCATTCACAAACAACGCCGAGAACTTGCACAGTACAAGTATAGGACTTGTTCGGAAATGCTATTACCCTGCCAAGCCTAAAATTGCTTTTAGCCACGGAAGACACGGAAGGAACACGGATGGAGATTATGCAAGGAATTTCTCCGTGATTTTTCCGTGTCTTCCGTGGCAAAATATTGATAAAATATGCTTTGGCGTTGTACTATGCTGCGAAACGGCATTCGGCGTTGTTGCCGCCTCCTCGTGCGGCGGGCGACACGGCGACGCCTCGAATGTTTCATACCCGCTCTTGACAGCGGCGGAAAATAGTGTTCAATGAGAATATCAGATTAAGAAGCTCTTTTGACAGGACGTACATTCGCGTTTTCGCGAAGTCTATTGTTTTTGACCGATTGACGCTTGTTCCGATCGGTTTCAGAATGTCCTGGTTTCAGTTCATTTCCAGTAACCGCGGTCGTTTTTCAAGACGAATCTGTTTTGATTGGACGATACCTCCAAGTTTGGTATTCGGGCGTTCTTCTTGTCGCCGTTAAAGAGAAGAAGCCTGCATTCTTTGACCTAGACGGCTGAAAGTATGTTGTAATGAAAATTTACGTTGGAAACCTCTCGTATCGTACCTCGGAATCCGATCTTCGCGAAAAATTCGAGGAGTATGGCAATGTCGACAGTGTTGACATTATCATGGACCGCGACACCGGTCGTTCGAAGGGGTTCGCTTTCGTCGAAATGCAAGATAACGGCGAAGCCAATGAAGCGATCAACGCCCTGAACGGGTGCTCTTTCGGCGATCGAACGCTGGCGGTGAACGAAGCCCGACCGCGTGAAGATCGTCCTGCCGGAGGAGGCAACAGAAAATTCAGCGGAAACCGACGATACTAATCGTTTGAATTTCCGCCGTTTTTCTGAGGGACGGAAAACAGACGTTTCCGTCCCTCTTCAACGAAACCTCGACTCGCCATCCATGAGAGTTTATTTTTTCAATCAAAGTTCCGTTCTCCAATTCGGCGTTGCCGAAATAAGGGAAGAAAATGAATCGTTCGAAAACCTCGACGGCACGGCACAAGGGCTGTATGTCGAAGGACCCGACGATCGTTCTTTTTTTAACGGAACAAAAAAAGAGATCATCCGCGAAGCACGTCGATGGTCCAAGTTGCCGGCCGTTGCCGCCAACATCTACAAACGCGGCATCGGATATGCCGTGCTTCAAGCCTTGCAATAATAAGGCTTTCGCCAGAAAATAAACCGCCAACTTTTGCGTGAGAAGGTGAGAGAGTGAAGGGAAAAACACAAGATGCATTCTATACCGTAGCACGGTAAGGCGGCTGCCTTCGGCTCCATCAACGCCGCCTTCCGTTGGTCGGCTCATCGTTGGGCAGTATTTGACTTTACGAAAAAAAGCGAAACGAATCAACCTTTCCGGAAAATGTCAGTCGAATGCCGTTTCGCAGTATATACTCATTTTCCCTTGGCCCGGTCGAGATAATCCTCCCGGGCGAGTCCGGCGGCTCCGATGAAACCGGCGTCGGGACCAAGCGTCGCGAAGTCGATCGTTACGTTGGCGGCAATCGCCCGGAATGAACGCGATTTGACTTCCTTGCGAACCTGATCGAGGAAACGCTGGCCGAGCGGCGTCTCGTTGCCGCCAAAGGTCATCGCTCCACCGAGCAGAATGCACGCCGGATCGACCGTGTGGAGCAGCGATACAATTCCCAAACTCAGGAATCTCGCCGTATCCATCACGATTTCATAAGCCAAAGCGTCTCCCTTGTCGGCTTCCAGGCAGACGATTTTCGCGATTTCCGAAAGTCGGGTTTCCGGCGAAATCCTGGAACGAATCGACGATTCCCGGCGGTCCGTCAAGCCGAGCGTCCGTCGGGCGACGCCGGTCGCGCTGGCGTAGGCTTCGAGATGTCCCCGCTGTCCGCACCCGCAGAGCATCGCGTTTTCCGACATATCGATCACGAGATGTCCGCATTCGCCACCGTAACCGGTCGCTCCGTCAACCGAACGGCCCTCGATAATAATTCCGCAGCCAATTCCCGTTCCGAGCGTCAGCAACGCCATGCTGGGCTTGCCGCTGGCGGAGCCAACCCAATATTCACCGTAAGCGGCGGCGTTCGCGTCGTTGCAGAAGATCACCGGATAACCGCTCTGACGAGACAATTCGTCGCACATCGCAAACCCTTCCCAGCTATGCAGGTTCGGTGGTTGCCGCAGTTTCCGCGTTTGCATGTCCATCGTTCCCGGAATGCCAAGGCCGATTCCCTTGCAGGAATTCTTGTCGATATGGAGATGTTTCAACAGGTCTCGGACGCTTTCCGCGATCAGCTCCGTCGCGGTCTGAGGATGAGGCTCCGTCTTGATCGAGATGAAGCTGCGATGCTTGCCGTCTTCGTCCGTTTCACCGGAATCGACCGACCGTCCGTAATCGTCGACCACGCCGATCTTGATACTCGTCCCGCCGACGTCGACGCCGACAAAAAAGGGAGCCTTGGCTTCTTTGGGCGAAATGAGCGTTCTAAGATCCGTGGACATTGTCGAAAGCAGGGCAAGGTGTTCGAAAGAAAGGTCGACAAAAACGTTCTTCCATTTTACCCTCTTATAGAGAGAAAAGAAGCCGGAGTTCGGTGAAAAGATGAAAAGACGCCGAAAAATCGGTTCGAACATTCCGGTTTTGCCGCCGGCGGCTCGTTGCAATTCCGATTTTCGATACAAAACGACCAGATTAACAAATGTTCGGTGTATTCGGCCTCACTTTTTTTGTTTCCCTCGTTTTTTGACGTATACTACCTGTGTGAGATTCTCCATTTTTTACCAACTCCGCGCGTCAGCGCGGGGGGATCGCCCCGTGTTGCCGCGCGGGGCTGGAACTGTGTGATGCCCGGTTTTTCCGTCCATTTCAACGCCATGGAGCAGACGGCCCAGCGGAATGTTCAAAAGAACATGCAGGGGCTGATGCAGACGATGACCCGTTTGTCGACCGGCAAACGGATCAATTCGGCGAAAGACGATCCGGCGGGATTTATCGGAGCGGAGCTGCTCAAAAGCGAAAACGTCGAAATCAAGGCGAAGCTCAAGACGAACCAGCAGTTGGGCAACAAGTTGTCGACGACCGACCGGTTTTTAGGGCAAATTGGAGACCTGCTGCTCGATTTGAAGGGTTCCGTCGTCGAAGGCGCGAACAGTGGAGCGCTCAGCGACGATCAAATCGACGCCCTGCAACTCGGAATCGATTACGCCCTGGACGCGATCAATCGGGTTGCGAGGACGGCGTCGTTCAAGGGCGAAAAGGTGCTCGACGGCCTGCTCGACGTGTTGAACGGCTTAGGGCTGTCCGATTCGACGCAACAGCCGGCGGATTCTCCCCGTGAATCACAGACGAAACCATCTTGCGGAAATTGTTCCGGAACAACGGCGACCGCTTCGACGACGAAAGCGTCAACGGCAAACGCGTTGACCGGTGTTCGGGAGGTTTTCACGAACGGCCTGCTGAACGTCGCCCAAATGTTCTCGTTGCAGTCGACCGGCAGCGATTCCGGTGTCGGCCTTTTCATTGAAAATTTGCTCGCCAAACTCGGCAGCGGCGAGGCCGAATTGGTCGTTCCCGACGGAAAAAAAACCGAAGACACGGAAAACACCGAACAAAAAGTTCTCGACGTCGATTCGACGACCCAAGCCGCTCAACACCAAGCCGAAGCGGATCTTGAAGCTCAGCAAACGCAAATCGAGAAAACGGCGGCCGAGGCGGAGGAGTCTGTCGAAACGGAGTCGGTCGAAACGGAGTCTGTCGAAACGGAGTCGGAAACCGAGGAAAAAGTCGAAAAACCTGGCCCGGAGAGTGTTCCTGAAGAAACGGAAAGCTCGAAGAAGCCGCCGAAGATCGCGGACGAAGATTTCGATCCATACAGTACGTTCGTCGCCGACAAGCCCGGCGAGTTCTGGACGAAAGAAGTCGTCGAGATCGATTACCATCGAGACGACGCCAAGCGAGCCGAAGAAGCGGAGCGAAACGCCGCAGAACAGCAAGCTCGGCAAACGGTCCAAACGATGTCGGCTGCATCCAACGCGAAACTTTTATCCGGAGGAGTCGTCTCGGCCTCCGATCTCGAACCGAAAACGCTGCTCGGTCAAACAGCTGAACTTGAAGCAACGGAAAGGCTCGAAACGAAAAGTCTTTCCGAAACCGACGACGAAGAAGACGAGGACGACAAGGAGAAGGAGTTTTTCGGTCGGTTGGAGGATTTGCGGACCGGCGGCTCGGCGTCGTTGAAAAACGATCCGGAAAAAGCGGACAAGATCATCGGTCGCGCAATGTCGGCCCTCAACCTGATGCGGGCGAAGGTCGGCGCCGACTTGAAATACGGCGTCGACGTCGACGACGAAATGCTCCGCAACCAACTGTTTCACAATTCGGAAACGCTGCAATCGTTGGAAGACGCCGACTTCGCGGTCGAGGCGTCGAACCTCGCCCGATTCCAGATCCTGTTGCAGTCGAGCATGAAGGCGCTGGAAGTCTCCCGAAATCTTCCGAAGCTGCTGCTCGATATCCTCGACACGGTCAGCGTGCCAATGCGCTCGGAAACCTGAACGGACACCGTCATTACGCTTCCGTTTGAAAAAACATACCCATCGAACAGTGGGTGTAGAGTACAAAGTGTAAAGTGTAGAGTTCCGTATTGGATGATTTGGCCGAATCGGTACTCTACACTGATCACTCTACACTGACTGTCAACCGGGTATAAAACTTTCGAACGGAAGCCTAATACTACAGCGTAATGAACTACACATAAACCATTTTGTTCTATGGTTTTCCGATGATTTTTCGGAGGCATGCGAGGACTCACTTTACCTTCCCCTCTCCCCGGTACTCCGGGGAGAGGGGAAGGCGAAAAACGATTGTTCATTGCGCTGTAGTATAGGGGCCTCGCCAAAATAACTCATGCAATTGTACAATATCAACCCTTGCTTCACCCCCCGAGTTACGGCGCCGTATTGATCTTTCGGCCGCCTCCACTCGGTGCTCTTTGTAAAGTTTATTTGAGACTGTAGCAAGAAAGTTGTCGTTTCTGTCTCTTCGGCCTGAAAGGCCATCGCATCACAGCCCAGGGCAAGGCGTACTCGCCGTCGCCCTGGGATACCGGTCGCTCACCAACCGCCGCCCTGTAAGGGCAGTGCAACACCGGTATTACACTGCCCTTACAGGGCGAATCATTCCTTGGGGCGTTGGCAACCCAGGGCGACGCCTTCGGCTCTGCCCTGGGCTGTGATGCAATGCCCCTCCGGGGCGAAATCGACAAAAGATCAACTTTTTCGCTACACTCTCAAAATATTTCTCCGTTTCGCTTTTTTTCATAAAGTCAAATACTGCCGAACGATGAGCCGACCAACGGAAGGCGGCGTCGACGAGGCCGAGGCGACCGCCATACCGTGCTACGGTATAACGAACGAATTCGTTTTCTACGAGCATGGAAACCCTGATCGGTTTTCGTATCGCTCAACTTGCCGCCCCTGTTTTTCTAGGATACAATGGTCGGGAGGTGTTTTCGTCACCCGGCGATCAGGGTTCCGCCAGAGAATAATCGGCAAAAAACGGAGTCCGACGCGTCAACGAGAGCTTTGAGTTCATTCCCTCGCAGACGCGTCGGGCTCTGAAACTTGCCTGCCAGTGATCGGCGGAAGCCTCAAGAGGTTCAACATGGTCAATGCAGGGAGAACAGGGGCATGACACGACAGGCGGTATCAAAGAGCGGCAAGCGGTATTCGCTTCATTTCATTACGTTTTCCGCCATTCTGTTCCTCGTCATCCTCGTTGTAAGCAGCGTTGCTTTTTTGCTTTCCATGCAGCAGATCATCCGGAGCAACAAGGCCGACGAACTGCTGAGACTGTTGGAGCTTGAGCGACACAAATTGGAAACGAAGGTCAACAGCGACATCAAGGTCGTTCTCAAGATGGCCGCGTCTCCGGTCATCCAGCAACACTTTCTCGACCCCGGTGATCCCAAAGCGGCAGAGATCGCCCTGAAGGATATCGACGGTTACAGCAAAATGTTTTCGTCCGCCTCGATATTTTGGGTGAAAGACGCGGATAAAAAATTCTTTTTGGACGGCAAGGACGCCTACACGGTCGATCCCGACGATCCCGAAAAGTATTGGTACAAGATGACGATGTACGAGACCGAACGGTACAATTGGAACATCGACTTCGATGAGGACCTCGGCGTGACGAACATCTGGATCAACGCGCCGGTTTTCGGACCTGACGGCAAGCCGATCGGTATTTTGGGAATCGGCGTCAACCTGTCGGTTTTCATCAACGACATTTACCAACACCATTTGGGGACCGCGGATTTATACTTCTTCAACACGCAAGGAGAAATCACCGGTTCCAAAAACGTGGAACAGGTCGCGGCGAAAGAACAGATCGACAAAATACTCGGCGACGGTTTTCTCGACATCGCGAAGGATCTCAGCCCCGAAGAAATGCGCACCTTTAACACGCCGCTCGGCAAGACCGCCGTGGGCAGTGTCCCCGCCTTGAAATGGTACTCCGCGGCCGTCCTGCCGGACCGTCTGGGCGACTACAAAAACCATGTTTCCGTGGTCTTCGTCGTGATGCTCGCGGTGATTGCACTGATTATCATCATCTTCAACATCTTTATCGCCGTCTTCCTCAAATCGTTGAACAAAGCGATGAACTCGCTCCAGGCCGCCTCACGCTACAAAAGCGAATTTCTGGCCCGGATGAGCCACGAAATACGTACGCCGATGAACGCGATTCTCGGAATGTCGGAACTCGCCCTGCGCGAACAAAACATCGACCGTACGCACGAACATGTTGCAACGATCAAAAAATCCGGTACGAACCTGCTGTCGATCATCAACGATATCCTGGACTTCTCGAAAATCGAGAGCGGAAAAATTGAAATCGTTCCGTCGGACTACCTCTTCGCTTCGTTGGTCGATGACGTTACCAACATCATCAAAATCAAGGTGCAGGAATCGTCGCTTGAGTTTAAGGTCGATATCGACGGCCGGATACCGAAGGCTCTTTTCGGGGACGAAGCAAGGGTCCGTCAAGTACTCTTGAACATCCTCAACAATGCCGTGAAATATACGTCGGAAGGGTTCGTCTCCTTTGTTGTCCGGGGAACAACGGTTGATGCCGACAACGTAACCCTGACCATCGAGATCGCCGACAGCGGCAGGGGAATCAAGGAGGAAGATATCGGAAGATTGTTCACCGACTTCGTGCAATTCGACATTGAGGAAAACAAGGGTATCGAGGGGACGGGGCTGGGACTCGCGATTGCGCAAAATTTAATCATCGCGATGGGAGGCGACATCTCGGTGCGTTCGGAATACGGCAAGGGAAGCACGTTTATCGTCACGCTGCCGCAGGGAATAAGCCGCAAGGAAACGTTTGATGACGAGAGCCCCGCGTCGATATTCAAAGCACCGGGCGCGCGGGTGTTAATCGTGGACGACGTGTCCGTCAATCGAATCGTAGCAAAGGGATTGCTTTCGATGTACGAGATGCAGGTCGATACCTGTGTGAACGGTGAGGAAGCCGTTGCCGCCGTACAAGCGGAAGCGTACGACCTGGTCTTTATGGATCACATGATGCCCGTCATGGACGGCGTTGAAGCCACGGTGATCATCCGAAAGCTGGCCGATGAACGTTTCCAAAGGCTGCCGATCATCGCGCTGACCGCGAATGCAATTACCGGCGCGAAGGAAATGTTCCTGGAAAACGGCTTCAATGACTATCTGACGAAACCGATCAATTCGTTGCGGCTCTGTGAGATGTTGGAAACGTGGATCCCGAAGGAAAAGAAAATATACTAGTACAAAGTTAATGAATTAACATTCGAGAAAAGAGAAAGAGGCCGTCATCCCCGCGCAGGCGGGGACCTAGAGAGCAGATTCCATTA
This sequence comes from Thermoguttaceae bacterium, assembly GCA_031548665.1. GTDB lineage: Bacteria > Planctomycetota > Planctomycetia > Pirellulales > Thermoguttaceae > WRKP01. Next base: position 8,542 of record JAVBQW010000233.1, on the reverse strand, counting down.
GGTTCTTGCACACTTTATTGACGGATGCAAACGGTCGACAACGCCTATCGTCTAGGTCCCCGCCTTCGCGGGGATGACGAACATTATTTTCTTAACTTTGTAGTAGTAGCATTCCAACATTCTTTGTTGTATGACAAGCGGATGTGAAGAAGGCAAGTCGGAAACAGGGGCAGGAACCGGGACCCGTGGGTGCGAGCCGGGACCTATGGTCCCGGAGTTTCACGAAAATCGCCGTCTACCGAATCCGGATTTCCAGTGTCAGGTTTTCGTCCCGGATTTCCCCGATCGGCCCGGCGACTTGCTGGATAATCGGATCACCCTGCGCGGATGATTCCGTGCATTTTTTCCATTCCGCGTCGCCGCTGAAACGATATTCGAGCGTCCAGTTCTGCTTCTCACGGAGAATGGTCCCGACGCCGTCCTTGACGACGTATCCGTAAAGCGAGCCGGCAAGCAACGCGGTTCCCCCCTTGGGAAGTTGCACGACGCCGCTTGCCCGCTTCGAGTCTCCCGGAGCCCGTACCGGGTCTTTCTGGACGCTCCAGGTTTCCTTTCCGTCCGGTAATTGACCGTGAAACGAAAATCGGCTGTATTGGAGCGCCCCGCCGTTGCTCGTTTGGTCTGTGATGGTAAAGTTGAGCGGAACGGTCGGATAACCGACGATGTTCAGCGGCTCCGGCTTCTTCGATTCTTCCCCCTCCTTGGTCCGCGGGTCGAACTTTTTGTTGCAGAAAACGAATTTCTCGTTCGTCGGGGGAATGTCGTATCTCGGAACCTGTTTCGCGTTTTCCGCATTGGGACAGCACGGAATCGGCGTCACGCTGACTTTGTACTCCTCTGTTCCCAAGGCCGGAGCGACGAACCGACCTTCGGCATCGGACTTGACCGAGCGTCCCAAGGGGTCGTTGACGGAACCGTACGAACTCCGCTGAAAATTGACCCAAAGCCCGGCGATTCCTTGACCGTCGGGATCGACCAACCGACCGGAAACGTCGACGCCGCGCTGGACGGTAAAGATCCAATCGTCCGGCTTGTCGGGATTGCGGCCTTTCAAAACGATCTGCGAAGGCACGAAGCCCGGGGCGTTGCAGAGCATCGTTCCGTTGTCGAAATCGGGAGCGATCATCGAACGGAACACGCCGTCGGCGTCGGTTTCCGTGTCGTATTCTTTGTGAAAGAAAACCGGTTTGTCCGCATCCTTCGGCTTGGGATGGTGCGACGTCGTCAACTGAAGCGAAGCCCCGGCGACCGGTTTGCCGTCCGGATCGAGAATTTTTCCCTTCACGGTGGGATACGGTATCAAACGGAACGTAAAATCACGGTTCCCGGCGAACGGTCCCGAAAACGTTTCGAAAAACATCGCGTACGGAATCCGGTTCCATTCCTTCGGCCCCGAACCGGCGGGGAGCATACGGAAGCAGGAAATCTGTAATTCGACTTCCTTCGGATCGTAGACCGTCGCCTGCTCGGGCAACGCAAATTCGACCCGGCCCTCGGCGTCGGTCTTCAATTCTTGTCCGGTAAACGCCGGATTTTCCCTGGCGGGATAGGCACGAATCGTCATTCCGTTGATTTTTTCTTCCGATTCCTCCTTTTTCGGCGGGATTTTGGCCCAGCGGATATCGACGCGTTGCTCCGTGATCGGTTTGCCGGATTTATCGTCCACAAATTTAGCCGTGAACTTCGGCAACTCGGCTGAGTCGGGTTTCTTCCAACCGTCCATCGACGCTGGATTGACGCGGCAGTCGCCGAGATCGCGGGTATCCCCGGCTTTTTTCAAGCGGACTTTCGCCAATTGGAAACCGTCGTTGCCGCCGAGCTGTTCCTTCTTGGCCGCCGGATAAACGACGTAACAGTCCGAATCGGCGATCACGCCGTCGAGCCGGAATTTGCCGTCCGCGTCGCTCTTCACGGTTCCGCCGAAACGGAGCCGGGAACGAATCCGTTGCGGAAAATCCCGCTGTTTGTCGTACAAGTTTTCCTTGTCGAAAATTCCGAAGACCGGCACGCCGTAACGGATTTCAAGATTCGGAATCGGTCTTCCCTGGAGATCGACGACCCGACCGGTCGCGGTGCCGAGCCCTTGGAGTCGAATCGGAGCACCCAGCGTTTCGGTTTTCTCATCCAATGAAAGCACGGCCTGCTGCGTGCCGTCCTTGCTCTTGGCGAAGAGCCAAACCGGTTCCAAGGTACGGCGGGCGTCGAAATTTCCTTCGGCGTCCGTTTCCGCACTGAAATCCGGCGTGATCGAATCGGAAAAGTTTTCCTTATGAAACGCGCCGATCAACTTGGCGCCGACCGCCGGAGTTCCGTCCGCCGAAAGCACCTTGCCGCGCAACCGGGCGTTTCCCGATTCCTTGGCTTCGAGATTCAGGACGATTTCCTCTCCGGCGTTTTCCGGAACGATAAGTTTCGCGTCCTCCGGCAACAACGCGCGAACCAAACCGGATATTCCGATGAACGGTTCGCTGATTCCGACCTTGTATTCACCGGGTCCGAGCCGTTTGGAAAAATTGCCCTCGTCGTCGATCGGCGTCTCTCCGTACCAAAGTCCGTATCTCAAATCGGACCCGCCGCCGCCGCCTTCATTGCCGCGTCGCCGCTCCCGGCTTTCGACCGGCGTGAGCTGCTTTTCCTTGGGAAGATCGAGGTCCGTTTTTCCTGAAACAGAAAACGAAACTTTCAGTCCCTTGAGATGTTCCTTTTTCGGTCCGAAAACGACGTTGCCGTGGACCCGGACCGTTTTTCGAAGCGAAAAGTCAAGATTTTGCAACTCCTCCGGTTTCGTTTTCGCGTTGACGACCAAGGGATTGCGCGGCACCGCGCCCCAGTCGCCGTTTTCGATACCGAAAACGTACGCCGCTTCGGGATCAAGCGATATTTCGTAACGGCCGTCGGCGTTTGTTTTCGCGCTGTAACGTTTGAAGTCGTAATTCAGGGTTCCGCCTTCGCATTTAACGGTAATTCCCTGCGCCGGTTTGCCGTCGGGATATCGTACGGTTCCGCTTGCTTTCAGCGGGCGGCGAAGAATCAGGATTTTTTCGTCGCCGTCCTTCTTGCAGTCGATGTCGAAACGTTTCCAGGGAATGTTCGGCGACCACCACGGAAAATCGGCGTAAAAGAAACCGATACGGTCCGCCCAAACGGGCATCCAGTCGAATTCGACCACGCCGTCCTTGTCAGTCTCGTTGCGGCTGCTGTATTGCATAAACGCAAAGTTGAACGAAGGATCGGTCGGGACGATCATTCGAAGATTCGGATTGCGAAGCGTCCACGGAGCGATCGTAATTCCCGCCGCCGGAACGCCGCCTTCCCACTGCGCTTTGACCCGAACGGTTTTCGCTCCGGTCAAGGTCAACGTAAACGATTGCGTGAGATCGACCGGCGGCGCGTCTTCGTTGAGATTTTTGTCGTCGAATTCCGAACGGAATATCTTGTAATCGAAACCGGCTTTCGATTTCATGGCGAATATCGCGACGATTTCCGAACCTTGAGGATAATACAGTTCGAAATTTCCGTCGTTGCCGCTTTCCGTCTGAGCGTTGATCCGGGTCAGCGAATAATATCCGACGGTCGCCCCCTCGATGGGCTTGCCGTCTTTGTCGACGACTTTTCCGGACAGTTTTTCGCCCCGTTTCAGTTGCGCGATCGGCGACCGCTGTTCCGACGTCGCTTTTTCCGGTTCCTGCGGTATTTTGTGCAAAAACAAATCCCGTTTGTCCTTCGAAACGGCGAGGATGCAGAACATCTTCTTACCGCTTACGTTGAAGGAGCCGTCCGCCGCCGTTCGGATCGGGGCCGCTTGGTCGACGATCTCCGACGGACCGCTGTTTTTCTCCGTGTAAAGAAGCACGCTCGCTCCCTCCACGGGTTTTCCGTCGGTTCCGTACAGAATCCCTTTGACTTCGAACTTTCCGTCCGTTTTGGTGATTTCCAGCGGCTGCAACGCCGTGTCGGCAACCTTTTCCTTCGGCGGCGTTTCGGGCGGCGTTTCGGGTTCGGATTTTTTCTCCGCGACCGGTTGCGGCGACGATTCCTGCGCAACGGTTTTCGAGCCGAAACGGATCGAACCGCCCAAAAGCGTCAGCACGGCGACCAGCACGACGGGGAGCAGCAATTTTCGTTTGCGAGTTTTTTGTAATAAATTCCGTTCGTCGTCGAAAATCATTTCGATCCTCCTCATGAGTTGGGATTTCCGGCCCGCCATGCCGAGCACGTTTCCGTGCAACGAGCTGAAGCGTTTCCGGGCGAGTTCGAGCAAGACTTCCGCGTAATCCGTTCGATCCGACACGCTCCGGGCTCCTTCGTCGTCGGCCAGAAAATCCTGATCGGCGAGCAGTTTCGCGCAGAGCATCCAATAGAACGGTTGCATCCAGAGCGGATACTGGAATAATCGGACAATAAACCATGTCGGCAGGTCGCCGCGCCGGAGATGGGACCATTCATGGGCCAAGCAGGCCCGCAATGCCCGATCGTCGCCGTTCGGTTCTTCGCATAAAATCGACGGGAGGAGCAGCACCGGCCGTCGCAATCCGAAAACTTGCGGAGCGTCAACGTCGCCGGATATCCGGAGCTCGACACGTCGCTTCGACGTTTTTTTGATCGTCTCGAAAAGTTTTTGAACGAAATCCGGCGCCGGTTTGGAACGTCGTAAAATCCGGCGCAATTTCAGCTTGGCCGCAAGGTTCAACAACAAAAGCAATACGCCCGGCAGGCAGAGCAAAATCAAAGCGGCGACTTCAAACGAAAACCAACTTGAGATTTTCGTTTCTGCCCGGCGAACCGCTTGCGTTTTAGCCGCGAAGCGCGCCTCGGGAATTATATTTCCCGTCGAAATATCCTGCCGGGGAATTTCGACTTCCGTCGGTTCGGCGAGCGCAACGTCCCGCAACGGCAATTGCTGAATCCGTACGGGAAACGGTTTCCCCGCAACGGCGTCCAGTTCTTCGATTTCCCGAAGTTTCTCATCGCCGGTTTTCAACGGTTCCCTCTCGATGGTTGCCGTTGCGGAAATTTCCGGAGTCGACAGCGAGACGAAAACCCAAGCGGGAACAACCGACGTTGCCGTTAGAAAAAGAGCGGCAAACACGGCGGCGAAAACGATTTGCGTCAATCGAATGCGTTCCAGCGGCTGATCGGAAAACCGGCGACAGAGCAACACGGCTCCCAGGATCAAAAACGCAACGAATTCGAACAGGGCGACGCGGAGTAGGAATTCCATGGACGTGATCATGATTGTTCCTCCTGAATTTTTTCTTTCCGGGCCTTGGCAACGACGCGTTCAATCTCCCGGATATCGTCGGCGGAAAGGTCTTCGGCACGGAGCATGGAGAGCACCATTCGGTCGACGGCGCCGTCGAAAACTTTGTGCAGAAATCGGGAGCTTGCCTGCTCAAGCGTGTATCGCGGGGAATAATACAACGTCCGATTCTCCGAACGGACCTTCAAAAGTCCCTTGTCGGCCATGATCCGGATCAGCGTCTGGATCGTCGTCAGCGCGAATTCGCCGTTGGGGGACATTTTTCGGTGGATCGTCCGAACGGGAGCTTCACCGAGCTCCCAAAAAACTTTCAAGATATCCATCTCCCGCTCGCTGGGGACCGCCGAATCTTTTTTTGCCATGAGAAAACCCCATCAAAGAGAAAACACTCTTTCGACTAAACTATTAAATTAGTTTATTGTGGACGGAACGGGACGTCAAGAGCATTGTCGGAATTTTTTCGAGCAGGTCGGCAGGAGGAAACGGGGTCCACGGATCCGGTTCCGACTCTTTGCTTGGACCGGAAGCTCGAAATATCCGGATTGCGGTCCGTGAAAAATATGGTATAATAGTTAAACGGCATTTTTCGTCCCCTTGAAAACAACCTTCAGGAGCATTTTCCATGTCCGAGCGACACGACCTTCCGATGGAATCTTCCGGCGAACCGACGAACCCTGATCGACGTAAGCTGTTGGGCAAACTCCTGACCGGCGGAGCGGCCGTCGCGGCGGGAACCGCGTTTCTCAGTCACGAAGACGAAATCCTCGCCGAGCAACTCGCCAAGGATCCGAAAGCCGCGGAAGCCAAGGATCCGACCGTCGACGCGCTGTCCGGCGCTTCCCGAACCCATACGAATTGGGCCAAACTGTCCGATCTGAAGGAAAAGATGTCCGTTGCGACGATCAAGGGCGTCAAAATCAGCCGGATCATCATGGGCGGCAACCTGATCGGCGGCTGGGCGCACGCGCGGGACCTGATGTACGTGTCGGATCTCGTCAAAGCGTACCATACCCGGGACAAGATCGTTGCGACCTTCAAAATGGGCGAAGCTTGCGGAATCAACACCTATCTCGGGCATCATTCACACATCGGCATCATGACGGACTATTGGGAAAAAGCGGACGGTTCCATGCAGTATATTGCCGACTGTTCGTCGCTGGACGGAGCCCTGCACTGTGCCGATAAGGGGGCCGTCGGCGTTTATATTCAAGGGGAGACCAACGACCGGCTGGTCCGTGAAGGCAAATTCGACGAAATCGCGAAGTTCGTCGAACGCTTCAACAAGGAAGAGGTTCCCGTCGGTCTGGGCGGACACCGGATCGAAACGATCAAGGCTTGCGTCGAAAAGGGCATCAGCCCCGATTTCTGGATGAAGACGATCCATCACGGCAACTACTGGTCCCGTCTGGAAGACAAGCCGGAACGGGACAACGTCTACGATCGGCAGCCGAATGAAACGATCGCCTTCATGAATTCGCTGAAACAGCCTTGGATCGGTTTCAAGACCTTGGCTGCCGGCGCGATCCATCCGAAAGACGGGTTCCGTTACGCGTTCCAGTCCGGTGCCGACTTCCTCTGCGTCGGAATGTACGACTTCCAAGTCGTCGACGACGTGAATATCTGCATGAACATTCTCCAGTCCGATCTCAAGCGCGAACGGCCCTGGTGCTTTACCTAACCCAACGGGATCCGTGTAGGGAGAGTGTAGAGAGTAGAGTGATCAGTGTAGAGTTTACGTACACCACTCTACACTCTCTACTACAATGTTAGCGAAATAGTATTCGCGGCAAGAACAACAGCCGGAATGGAGGCGTACTCGCCGTAATGACGGTTTTTGACGCTTTCGCCGTCAATACGGCGGAGTACCGCCTCCTTTCCGGCTGTTATTTCACGAATATCAATTCGTTAATTTTGTACTACACTTTCCCTGTTGAGCTGAAATTTCACGCGAAGATAATAGGATGATCGAGGGTTTCTGGATCCGCAACTTCCGATCGATACGGCGGCTCGGCATCGGGAGCTGTTTCCATCTCTTCACCATGGTCGACGGCAATCCCGACGTTCAGCCGTTCGAACTCGGTCCCGTTACGGTCTTTGCCGGGAACAGCGGCACGGGGAAAAGCACGATTCTCGACGCGTTCACGTTCCTGTCCGACTGTTTTTACCACGGTCTGGACTACGCCTGCCAAAAACGCGGCGGATTCGATCGACTCTTGAATCAGGGCGGCAAGGGGGATTCTTTTGCGATGGGAATCGACGTTCGCCTGCCGACAAACGCCGACATCGCAACGTATGCGATCAACATCGGCTGCGACAAGAATCGGACGCCGTTCATCAAATCGGAACTTCTCGCCGTCCGACAGGGCGAACAGTCCGTTCCGGTGATCTTTTTGCAAAACGGAAGCAAGAGCATCCGCTACCTGGCGCCGGACGAATCGTTGAATGCTGCCGATCTGACGAAAGTCGAGTTTACGGATTACAAGCATCTCGGTCTGGCGAATCTGGAGCGGCATTCGAAGTTTCCGTTCGTCGAATCGATTCGCGGGTTGCTCGAACAGTGGATTTTGAGCAGTTTTACGGCCGATCCGGCTCGCGGTCTCGACGGTTCGCTTCCGAGGCGGCAGTATTCGCCACGCGGACAAAGTCTTTCGGGACTTGTCCGCTTCATCATCTACCGATACAAGGGCGAAACCCTTCGCTTGCTGGAGCGTGTCGCGAAATTCCTGCCGAACGTCGAAGAGATTCGATTGTCGGCGAGTCCGGAAGACAAACCCTGGCTCCACTTCAAGATGATCGACGGCGAGCATCCGATTCCGATGACGCTGCTTTCCGACGCGACGATTCGACTTTTTACGTTTGCGCTGCTTCTTGAAGAAGATTTGCCGGCTCCGTTGGTCGCCATTGAAGAGCCGGAAAACGGCTTCGACCGACCGCATCGGGAAAAGTTTCTCGAATTGGTTCATCGGGTCGTCGACTTTCCGCGTCCGCTGCAACTTTTCCTGACAACGCATGATCCGGAGCTGTTCGCGGCTCTTCCGGCCTCGACGATTTGGATCCTCGACAGACCCAACGGCGAAAACGTCGCCGAACGCGCCTGCGACCGGGAAGAATAAGGCTTCCGCTCAAATGGTTCGTACCCGTTTAGGCTTTCGCCAGAAAATAAACCGCCAACTTTTGAGTGAGAGGGTGAAAGGGTGAGAGAGTGAAAGGGGAAATGCAAGATGCGTTCTATCAAGCGGTTGCGTCTCTCCCACCCTTTCACTCTTTCACCCTCTCACCTCT
>JAVBQW010000236.1:0-19929 GCA_031548665.1 Thermoguttaceae bacterium | reverse complement strand
ATATCGTCATCCCCGCGCAGGCGGGGACCTAGAGAGTAAATTTTCCAACCCTTTGCATCGCCGCAAGTTAAAGAGTGTGCAAACGGTTGACAACGCCTATCGTCTGGGTCCCCGCCTTCGCGGGGATGACGAGCATTATTTTCTTAACTTTGTAGTAGTTTCCGAAGTTTAATGGAAATACTCCTCTTCCCAGACGAGCTTCGAGGCTAAAACGCCGGCGATCGGCTTACCGGGTTCTGCTCTCCATGAGAAATCTTGTTGTTGTCCTTTTGATTCTCGTTGTTGCCGGAACGATGCGTTTCGCAAAATTGGGAACATGGTCGTTCGACGGAGACGAACTGTTCACAACTTTGGAAACGAACATCTTTTTCGGTCGAACGCCGGTTCCGGAGCAATATCTCAAGGGGGGAACCGTCAAGCCGGAAGATACGCAACTTGCCCGATTGCCCCGAATGTTGCCGCTGGCCAACGCCACGCAACGACTCGGATATCGACTGTTCGGCGAGGACGAATTTGGAGCCCGGATCATGCCTGCCGTGTTCGGAACGCTTGGTCTCGGATTGGTTTATCTCCTTTCCGCTCCGCTCTTCGGAACGCCGGGAGCCCTGACGTTGACGTTCCTCATGATGTTTTGGCCGGCCCATGTTTTTTTCAGCCAGCAGAACCGGTTTTACATGGAAACGTTTTTTTTCGAGTCGATCGTTTTCCTGTTGGCGGCGTATGTCGTCAAGCGGCGTTCTGTCGTCTCCGCTCTCTTTTTGGGAGTCGCGGCGACCGGAATGATCCTTTGCCATACGCTAACCGGTTTGGTCTGGGGAATCGTCCTGACAGGAATCGTCGTCTCTTGGATCACCGAACGACGCTTCCCACCCGTCGGTCTCGTCGCGGCCTTGCTCGGCTTTTCGTTCTTGTTCGTCGGTTTCGTCATTTTTCATATCGTTCCGCTGACCAAGGGCTGGAACGAGGTCGCCCATTGGGGATATTCGCCGCTTCACACCGTTTTAGCGACGGTCAACATGCTCGGAGTTCCCGTGGCATTACTGGTCGGACTCGGCGGATTATTCGTCCTCCTCGACATCAAGAATCCCGGGAACGCTTTTTGGACGATCGCTACCGTCGGTTGCGTCGTCTGTCTGCCGATTCTCCCGAAACTGATCGTTTTCAATCCGATGTATATTTTCCTGTTTACGTTTCCGCTCCTTGTCCTCGCAGCCCGATTCGTCGAACATGTCTTTCAGAGATTGCGTGGATCCGGAACGATGGGAGCTTTCGTGATCGCTTCCGCTTGGTTCTTGTTTGTCTGCGGCCTGAATTTTCCCTCGCTGGCGAGTTATTATCTGGACGGTTCCCGATGCGATCACCGTGAAGCGTTTCATTACGTTCAGGAACATTGGCGGAAGGGCGACCGCTTGACCGGAACCATGATGGGCGCCGCAGAATGGTACATCCCGAATTGCGTTCCCCGAATTCCACTGAGAACGGAACGAACCGAGGAAAAGCTTCAGGAGCTCATCGAGTCGGAGAACGGCGGCCGACTATGGATCGTCGTTCCCAGCCACCGCGGCGGACTCGATCTCGACCTTCGCCGTTGGCTCGGTCGGAACACGTCCTACGAACTGCGTGTCGGAAAAAAACGCTTCGACTACGAGGAAAATACCGTCGAGGTTTTCCTCCATACCCCCAAAACTGATCCGTGTTTTGAACCATCCCCAAACCCGAGCGCGAGGTGAGCGAACCTTTCACATCACCCAACGCTGACGCTTTGGGGCTCAGCTTTGATCTTTTTCGATGAATCCGATTCCCAATGACTTCCGCCAAGCGCAAGAACTTGGCGCGATCTTACACCTGAGCCAACTGCTGAGTTCGACGCTCGACCAGAAAGCGGTTCTCGCTGCAACGCTGAACCTTTTGCACGACGAACTCAACCTGACTCGGGGAATCATCCTTCTCGTCACGCCGGACAAAGAGGGGCTGGTTCTCGAAGTCGCCCATGATGCGACGCCGTTTGAACCGGGCAGGTTAACCTATCAACGAGGCGAGGGAATCGTCGGACACGTCGTCGAGACCGGCCAACCCATTGCGATTCCGAAAGTCTCCAAAGAACCGATGTTTCTCGACCGAATCTATAATCGGAAGAAGAAAATCGGCGGCGAAATCAGTTTTATCTGCGTGCCGATCCTCTGTGAAAACGAAGTCGTCGGAACGCTTTCGGTGGACCGGAAATTCGACGCCGAGGCGCTGCTCGAACACGACCTGCAGATTCTGAAGATCATTGCGAGCATGATCGCCTACGACGTGAAGGCCCGGCGTTTCTCGGCGGACCAACAAAGCCTGTTCGAAGAGGAAAACACCCGACTCAAGATGCAACTCGGCGAACGTTTTCGGCCGGAGAACATCATCGGCAACTCCAACGCGATGCGGGAAGTCTACCAGGCGATTTACCAAGTCGCTTCGAGCGACACGACGACGCTGATTCGCGGCGAGTCGGGAACCGGCAAGGAATTGGTCGCCCACGCGATCCATGTCGCTTCTCCCCGGGCCAAGGGACCGTTCGTCAAGGTCAACTGCGCCGCGCTGAACGAAAATCTTTTGGAAAGCGAACTGTTCGGACACGAAAAAGGCTCGTTCACCGGAGCGGTGTCGCAACGAAACGGCCGTATCGAACAAGCCAACGGCGGAACCCTGTTTCTCGACGAAATCGGCGACTTTTCCCCGATGATCCAGGTCAAGCTGCTTCGGGTGCTTCAGGAACGAACCTTTGAGCGGGTCGGCAGCAACGAAACGCGGAAAGTCAACGTCCGATTGATCTGCGCGACGAATCGGAACCTCGAAGAAAGCATGTCGCAGGGAACATTCCGGGAAGACCTTTATTATCGAATCAACGTCTTTCCGATCATGCTGCCGCCGCTCCGGGACCGTCGCGGCGACATCATGCTGTTGGCGAATCATTTCGTCGAAATCGACGCCAAGCGACTCGGTAAGGAAATCAAGCGAATCAGCGCCTCGGCCATTGATCTGTTGACAGGATATCGTTGGCCCGGCAACGTCCGCGAACTGGAAAATACGATCGAACGAGCCGTCCTGATCAGCCAGGAAGGGGTGATTCACGGACATCACCTGCCGCCGACGCTGCAAACGAGTCGGGCAACGCAAACAGCCGGAACCGGGACCTTGGCGGAACGGGTTGCCGTGTTCGAACAGGATATTATCATCGACGCGCTCAAACGCTCCAACGGCAACTCCGCCCTCGCCGCGCAGGACCTTGGAACGACACCGCGAATTCTGCGATATAAGATCAAACAATACGAAATCGATCCGAAGCGGTTTTCCCGATAAAAAGTAAAGCCGACTTGACATCATGTCGAATAAACATTACAATAGGTCGTGTAATGTTGACTTCTATCGTTTTCAAGTCGCTAAGATGTATCGCAATCTTTTTATCGCATGGTATTGTTTGGGGGTGATCGCTCTCTACCTGTTGACGTTCTTCATTCGGTTGCCGTTGATCGGACTGGAAAGAGCACAGTCTTCCTTTGCCGTTTTCGCGCTGATCGGCTTGCTCCCGATTTTTTGCCGTATCCTGTTCCGTAAAGAACAGAACGATGAGCGGGACGTTTCGTTCGCACAGCGATCCATGGGGATCGGACTAGTCAACGGATTTGCGACAATTTTCTTCCTGAACGGTCTGGTGATGTTCGTCTATGAGTTTCGGTTTGGATTGGACTCCATTCCGTTCAGTGTTTTCTGGCTGCCGGCGACGGGTGGTCTGGTGGTCGGAACCTTGATTTTTTCCGTGATGCTCCTCCTGTTTTACTACAAGGGCGAACACGCCGACGCGGAGGACTGAATATGGGAAAAATCACGAATTCCGTTCGCCGATTGCGTTTCGATCACGACGAGATGACGCAGGAAGAACTCGCCCGGAAAGCGGGCGTCAGCCGTCAGACGATCATCGCGATGGAGTCCGGCAAATACACGCCGTCGCTCGGCTTGGCGTTCAAACTCGCCGAGATTTTCAAACGCCCGATCGAAGAGATATTCCACGTCGTCGACGACTGATCATTTAGCCGGTACTCCGGCGCTTCGACCTTGTAAATTTGTAATATCCGTGTACATTGACTAACGCGTCGGGGGCCGACGCGGCTAACAACTATCATTAAACATGTCAAATTTTCTCTGGGCGCTTGCCGCCGATCCGGATACGTTTTCGATTTATCTGAAAATCACGTACAACGTTCTTTTGGTGATCATCGGAATCAACGCGTTGATCATCGTCCACGAATTCGGGCATTTCGCCGTCGCCCGGGCCTGTGGGGTCCGCTGCGACAAGTTTTATATCTGGTTCGACTTCTGGGGGCTCCGCTTTTTCAAGTTCAAATGGGGCGACACCGAATACGGCTTGGGCGTCTTTCCGCTCGGCGGATACGTCAAGATGCTCGGACAGGAAGATAATCCGTCCGAGTTGAAAGGAAAGGGAATCGGCGACACGGGGGAAAACGCGTCGGAGGCCGACGCGGCTAACGTGATTCCCCCGGACAGTTTCCTGGCGAAATCGGTTCCGCAGCGCATGGCGATCATCGTCGCCGGCGTCGTGATGAATTTCCTCTTTGCGATCGTTTGCGGAGCGGGAGCCTTCATGGTTGGAATCACGGACACCGCGCCGATGGTCGGCAACGTGATTCCCGGTTCGCCCGCTTGGCAGGCCGATATGAGGGCCGGCGACAAGATCACGGCGATCAACGGACAGCCAGCGAGAGCGTTCGTCGACCTCAACATGTCAATGATCGGCAGCGAGAACGGGCTCAAACTGAGCATCGACCGACCGGGTGTCGGCGAGATCGAGAAAACGATCGTTCCCCGGAAGCGAAAAAACGACTTGGCGCCGAGCATCGGGATCAGTCCGTTGCCGACGCTGAATCTCGCCTCGGAAAAACAGGCGACGCAGGATTACGCAACGGATTGGTACGATCCGAAAACGCTTGACGCTCTGAAAAAAACCGACATGAAGTTGATCGAGGTCGACGGAACTCCGGTTGCCGATTTTCCCCAATTTATGCGGGCTCAGTTGAAAAAAAACGGACTACCGATCGCTTGCGTTTTCGTCTCGGAAAAAGCTCCCGACCAAAAGATCAGTGTCGAGGTTCCAGCGATTCCGATGCGGGAACTCGGTATCCGCTTTCAGATGGGACCGATCACGATGGTTCGTCCAGATTCCGACGCTTTCAAACAGGGTGTAGAGCCCGGCGACATCATCCAAAGCGTCGACGGCGTGACGGACATTGATCCAATGAAGCTTTCGCAGATTGTTCTTCGCAAGCAGAACGAAGGCAAGACGTCGGTTGACCTCGCCGTCAAAAAGAAGGACGGCTCCGACAAAACCTTGACGGTCGGTTTGGCGGCGGAAACGATCATTCCGCATTGCGCCGGGCTCTCGATGAAGGATCCGCTCGGCAGCACGGCGCTCGGAATCGCTTGGGAAATGCTCCCGGTGATCGCCGGAATCGAAGAGGGCGGTCCGACGACGATCGGTTTGCCGATCGGAGCAACGGTCGAATCGTTCGAGCTTTTGAACAGCGTTGCCTTGCTCAACGGCACGACGTTCTGCGAAGAGGTCGCCGACGGATTTAAGTTCATCTCGATCGGCGACAGGGTCGATTTGCCGTATCTTCTCGAATTCTGGCTGCAATACGCCGTTCAAAAACCATTGAAAGGCGAAGAAGGAAAAAAACCGACGGAAGACGCTCCGTTCCGGCCTATAGAAAAAGTTCGCCTGACGCTTTCCGGTAAGGGAGTCGACGGCAAAAAAACGTTCGACGTTCCGGTGATCGTTTCGAAGGACTGGTTCGACCTCGACCGGGGATTCGCGTTCAACATTGAAACATTGACCTTCAAGACGAACAATCTCGGCGAAGCCTTGTCGTTGGGAACGAATAAGATGATCGAGTATTCGCTTTCCGTCTTCAAGTTTTTGAAACGTCTGGGCGGCGAGGTCTCGCCTCGGGCTCTCGGTGGTCCGGTGACGATCGTCAAGGCGGCGTATATGTTCGTCGAAAAAGGGTTCGGTTCCTATTTACTGTTTCTCTGTCTGATCGGCGCGAACCTTGCGGTGTTGAACATTTTGCCGATTCCGGTCTTGGACGGCGGACATCTGCTGTTCCTGGCGTATGAGGGAATCTTCCGGAAGCCGCCGAACGAAAACGTGCTGATCATCCTGAGCTATCTCGGCCTCGCCCTGCTGCTGCTCCTCATGATCTGGGCCTTTTCGCTGGACCTCGGATTCGTCAAGCGACTTTGATTAATTCAACAACAGCGGCAATCGACAAGGAGAATGATGAGAGTCTTCGGCCCGAAGGGCCAGCGGATAACAGCCCAGGGCAAGGCGTACTCGCCGCCGCCCTGGGAACGAATTCCGCCTGCCAACAGCCGCCCTGTAAGGGCAATGGAAAGCCGGGGTTGCACTGCCCTTACAGGGCGATTGTTCTTGAGGACGTTCCGTGACCCAGGGCGGCGCCTTCGGCTCTGCCCTGGGCTGTTATGTGTTGCCCCTCCGGGGCGAATATCAATCTGATTTATTTTTCGTTCTTACTTCAATTTTCCTTTCGTCTTTTCCATCACATGAAAATCGGTCTCGTCGGATACAAGGGTTCGGGCAAAAGTCTTCTCTTCCAATGGTTGACCGGCGTGAAGCCGGATCTCGCCTTGGCGCATACATCGCAATCGGCGACCGCTCCGATTCCGGAGCCGCGAGTTGAAAAGCTCTGCGAAATTTACAAGCCGAAAAAGATTACGATCGCGTCGATCGAGATCGTCGACACGCCGGGACTCAGCCGCGACCAGCAGGGCAATCCGCAGCGGCTCGCCCAACTTCGGGAAACCGACGCTCTGGTTCTTGTCGTTCCCGCGTTCGACGGCTCCGATCCCGAGAAGGAAATCAAAATTTTCCAGGAAGACGCGATTCTTGCAGACCTCGAAATCGTCTTGAACCGGCTCGAAAAGGTTATCGAACAGAACAAACGGCCCGTTCCGAAAACGGAACACGAAAAGTTCGAGTTCGAAATCGAAACGCTGAAACTGCTGCAAACCGCGTTGGAAAACGGCAAGCCGATCAAGGACGACGAACTGACGATCGAACAGCTTCGGGTCGTTCGAGGTTTCCGCCTGCTCAGCGGCAAGCCCCGGATGGTGGTTGTCAACACGGCGGACGACGAAACCGATTTGGAAAAATACTCGAAGTTCGGTGTCGCGGTCAGCGTCGGCCTCGAAACGGAACTCGAAACAATGTCGCCGGAAGAACGGAAATCCTTCCTCGACGAAATGCAGCTTCCGTCCGCCGACAAGTCGCAAGTCCTGCGAATGTTGCTCGACGTTTCCGACCAAATGCTGTTCCTGACGGCCGGGGAAAAGGAAGTCCGAACCTGGATCGTACAAAAAGGCGGTACCGCGCTGGACGCCGCTGCCGCGATCCACACCGACATGGCGAAAGGTTTTATCCGGGCCGAAGTCATGAAAGCGGAAGACCTGATCCGGCTCGGCAGCGAACGGGAAGTCAAGGCCGCGAATCTTGTCCGCCGCGAACCGAAAGACTATATTGTTCAGGACGGTGATATTTTCCTGTTCCATTTTAGCGGTTGAGCGGGATAATGTCCGTCATCCCCGCGTAGGCGGGGACCTAGACGAAAGATGTGATTGACCGTTTGCATCCTCAATTAACAATACTTTATTCGGCCGACAACGTGTGCAAGAACTAGATAATGCGTTCCCTCTAGGTCCCCGCCTTCGCGGGGATGACGTGAACATTGTTGCCCCGAAAAAGGAGAAAGACCCCATGCCACGAATCGTCGTTTTCCTCATTCTCTGCCTGTCGGCTTCGCTTGCGGCGGCGGCGGACACCCGACCGAACATCCTGTTTATTTTTACGGACGATCACGCTTTTCAGGCAATCAGCGCGTACGGTTCGAACCGTAACGAAACGCCGAACATCGACCGGCTCGCCAAAGAAGGGATGCGTTTCACGAACTGTTGCGTCACGAATTCGATTTGCGGTCCGAGTCGGGCGGTGATCCAAACCGGCAAGTACTCGCATCTCAATGGTTACACGACGCATTTTTCGAAATTCGACGTCGACCAACCGACTTTTCCGAAGATGCTTCGAGCCGCGGGGTACCAGACCGCCGTGGTTGGAAAGTACCATATTACGAACGAAGCGAAAGGATACGATTATTCCGAAATCCTGATCGACCAGGGACCGTATTTCAATCCGCCGATGATCAAGAACGGCGAAAGGGTCCAGCACACCGGCCAGACGACGAAGATCATTACGGACCTTTCGTTGCAGTGGTTGGAGGGCCGCGACAAGTCGAAGCCGTTCATGCTCATGACGCAACACAAGGCGCCGCACCGTGAATGGGACCCGTACCCGGAATACTACGAAAAGTTCAAAAACAGGGTGTTTCCGTATCCGGAAACCTTCGACGACGACTATTCCGGAAACCGTCGTGCCGCCTTGGAACAGGACATGACGATCGCCGAAACCCTCACGCCGCTCGACCTGAAGCTGGAGGTTCCCGTCCAATGGAAGTCGATGACGG
Organism: Thermoguttaceae bacterium; assembly: GCA_031548665.1. Classification (GTDB taxonomy): domain Bacteria; phylum Planctomycetota; class Planctomycetia; order Pirellulales; family Thermoguttaceae; genus WRKP01. The sequence continues at coordinate 11,341 of JAVBQW010000236.1, read as the reverse complement.
AAGAACAGCAAGCCGACTGGCATAAAATGTTCGACGGTCGCAAGGCGGAATTCGAAGCGGTGAAAGACGATCCGGTCGCCCTGAAACGTTGGAAATATCAATGTTACATGAAGGACTACCTGAGCTGCATCGCGGCGGTCGACGACAATATCGGCCGGATGCTCAAATATTTAGACGATAACGACCTGTCGAAGAACACCGTCGTGATCTACGCCTCGGATCAAGGTTTTTACATGGGCGAACACGGTTGGTTCGACAAACGGATGATGTACAACGAATCGTTCAAGACGCCGTTCATCGTCCGTTGGCCGGGACACGTCAAACCGGGCAGCGTGAACAACGATATCGTTTCGAATCTCGACTTTCCGGAGACGTTTCTCGACATCGCGGGAACGCCGATTCCCGGCGACATGCAGGGCCGTTCGCTGGTCCCCGTCTTCGAAGGCAAGACACCGACCGACTGGAGGAAGTCGTTCTATTATCACTATTACGAATATCCCAGCGTCCATATGGTCAAGAAGCATGAAGGCGTCTACGACGGCCGTTTCAAGTTGATCCATTTCTACGACGATATCGACGAATGGGAATTTTTTGACTTGGAAAAGGACCCGACCGAACTTCGTAACGTTTATTCTGATGCGGCGTACGCCGGAGAAATCAAACGCCTTTCCGCCGAACTGGAACGACTCCGAACGGAACTTAAGGTTCCGCCGGTCGAGGTCAACACGGTCAGCGAGATTTTCGACAAACCACTCCCCGAGAAGCGGCCCTTCATGAAGAAGATGATCGAACGCCTTCGCGGAGACATCGAACGCCGCAAGGCCGCGTTAAAGCCTTAGCCGCGTCGCCCTGCGACGCGATGAAGTCCGGGAAAACGTTATTGTAACGAACCATGGAACCGCCGCGATTCTATCATTTCGCCAAGGCGAGCGGACTCGTCAAGGAGTCGACGCTGGACGAAGTTCTCGTCGAGCTTCGGTCTTCGTCCGTTCACGCGGCGGCGGAGCTTCCTTCGGTCGGTCTCGGACTGTTTCAGCACGCAGCACGACTTAAGGCCGGAGAGCATCACGGGACCGGCGACACTCGATTGGACGATTCTCCTTCGGCGGACTCGACCGACGCGTCGTTGGAAGGGGAATCGGCAATTAAAACGCACGAAAACATCACCGAGCAGGACCGATTGCTTGCGGAGGAACTCGTCAAACGGGGATTCTTGAATTCCTGGCAGGCGACGCAGCTCTTGGACGGTCGCACGAAATTTTCGCTCGGCGACTATCGAATTCTCGATTCGATCGGCAAAGGGGGTTACGGACACGTTTTTCTCGGCCGGGAAGACCGCAATGTCCGCCGGAAACGGGAAAAATCGCCGAACGCTTTTTTCGCCGTAGAACCGTTCTACGCGATCAAGGTGCTGCCGTTGCCCCGGACGACGCCCGAGTTGACGGCGAGATTTCTGCATGAAATCGAAATCCAAAAGAATTTATCGCATCCGAACATCGTCCAGTACGTCGCTTCGGGCCGGGACGGCAGCGTCCATTACATGGTCCACGAATTCATCGACGGCGGCGACTTGCGGCGACTGCTCAGGGGCGAAGGCCGATTGCCGTTCGACGTCGCGGCCGCGATCATTTCCCATCTTGCGCAGGGCATTCACTATTTGCACGAAAAAGGGCTCGTTCATCGGGACATCAAACCGGCGAACGTATTGCTTTCCAGCGACGGCATCGCGAAGCTCGCCGACATGGGCCTCACGGTTCCGTCGCGGCAGAGTTCAACCTATTTCGCCGGCGGTCATCCCGAGGAGAGCAGCATTATCGAACGGGAAATCGACAAAGCGACGGGACTGAGCGGCAAGGTCGCGGGAACCGTCGATTTCCTGGCGCCGGACCAGATTCGGGCGCCCGACGAACCGACGCCGGCTTGGGACATTTATTCGCTCGGCTGCACGCTTTACCTTCTCTTGTCAGGCAGCGTGCCGTTCCCGAAGGGCGACACGAAACAGAAATTCCGCGCCCATCTTCTTGCCGAGGCCGCCGATCCCCGGGTGTTCGACCAGTCGATTCCCTACGATCTTGTACGATTGTTGCGGTCGATGCTGGAAAAGGATCCGAATCGGCGAATTCGAACGGCGGCGGAAATCGCCGAGCGGTTGCGTCCTTGGATTCCGCCGCTGGGACTCGCCGAAAAGCTTCGCTTCTACGACGATTCTGCGACCTCGTCGACCGACGATGAGACGATCGGTTTTCATTGGGCCGCTCCGCCGAAAGCCTGGTCGCTGTCCGATTTTTTGAAACGAATGTTTTCGACCGGTCCGAAGACGCCGAAAAAACCGTCCAAAAAGAAAAAAGGCAAGCAACCGCGAACGATCGTCGTCCCCGATCCGGCTCAACGTTGAAATTTTCCTCTCTCTTTGAGGCGGTGTTCCGGCGATTTTACCATTTGGCGTCGATTTTCTTTTGTTCTTCCGGATCGCACCATTTTTTGATCTCGGCGTTGTCGCTGCCGCAGGACCAGTCGACGCGGGTCGGATCGAATTCCGGAAGATGCTTGCCGAGCTTGGCCCGATTCTCGTTGAACCATTTCCCCCAGGCGTCGGCGTCTCGGCCGAAATTCTGTCCGGTGAGGCGAACCAATGAAATTTGGGCGTCGCAGCGGCAATCCATGTTGTAATGGTACAATAAGGGAATCAAGTCGGGAACCACGGACGGATCGCCGAGAATTCCAAGGGCTTTCGTTGCGAAATGTCGATGGGCGTTGTCCTTGACGACCCGCTCCGTCGCGATCTTGACGAGCAGTTTCGCCGCTTTGTCGCTCTTGATCGTCGCCAAACCGATGATCGCCTCGTCGTAGGTCGACAGCGTCGTCCGGCCCGGAAAGCCGGGTTCCGGCCCTTCGAGCAGGCGAACCCATTTTCGTTCGAACGCCTCCCGATCGTAACCGATGTCGTAGTTTTTCGGATCGTAAACGTAAGCGAACGTTGTTTCCTCCATTTCGAGCCATTTTTTCTGACCGGCGTTCAGTTTGGAATACCAATCGGTTTTCTCCATTCGTTTTTCGAATTCCAGATTCGGGAGCGAGAGTTGCGGCGTCTTTTCGTACGCTTCGAACGATTCCTTGGTCAGCCGTTCCGATTTCACGAATTCGAGTTGCGGCATCGATTTGACGAGCTTTTCAAGTTTATCAGGATCGCCGGTACAGAGCGATCCGACAAGTTTACCGCCGACCGGTTTCGTGCGAAAATAGCCCGTCACGGGATTTCCCGAATAAACGGTCTTGTAAATGGGAGCGAGCAATTCTCCCGGATTTCGCGGATTGAAATCCCCTTTCGCTTGAAAATAAACAAGATGTGTGAACCCGGAAACGCCGGGGCCGCCGCCGGTTACGAACCCGCCGTCGGCCGGAGGAAGCGGAGGCAATGATTCCTGTTTCGTCTTTTCGTACGCTTCGAACATCTCTTTGGTGAGCCTTTCGGTCTTGAGGTATTCGAATTGCGGAATCGATTCGACGATTCTTTTGTATTCCGCCGGATCGGCGGTCAAGTTCATCGCGATCAGTTTGCCGTCGATGATTTTCGTCCGAAAGTATCCCATCTGAATCTTGGTTTCCCAGAGTTTCGGATTGACGATGTTCAAATAATCCATCGGATTTCGGGGCGAAAAATCCCCTTTCGGTCCATAGGTGATCAAGTGCGTGAACCCGGAAACGCCGGGACCGCCGCCGGTTGCGAATCCGTCGTCGGGCCGTTCTTTAATGTGAAAAACGCTTCCCCGATCTTCCTCGTGGTCGCCGGTAAGAATGTTGACGCTGACAAGCTCGACTCCCTTTTCCTTGTAAAATTGTTCGATCCGTTCCTTCGCCTTTTTGACTTCTTCCGGATCAAGAGCGGCACCGGGTTTGAGCTTCGTCGCTTCGAGAATTTCGTCTTTCGACAACTTTTTGTTGCCGACGATCTTCACATAATGCAGGATGGGACGCTCGGTGACGATGAACTCCACGGTGCAATCTCCGGCTTCCCTGTTCTTGGCGTCGCCACGGATTTCAATCACCCCCTCGGTTTTGACGTCGCTAAACCAGCCCGTTTCTTTGAGAGCCTTCACGTCGGCTTGAATCGACTTGGCACTGTACGGTTCCCCCTTCTTCGACTTGATGATGTCCGCGATCTCTTTCGGTGCGATTTGATAGTTGCCGGTAATTCGAATGTCCTTCAGCAACGACATGTATTCCCTCGCTGACGCTTCGGGCTCCGTGGTTTTCGTTTCGACTTGTTTTTCGTCCGAATTTCCCCTCGCTGACGCTTCGGGCTCTGTTATCGCCGGTTTTTCGTCCGGTTTTTTCGGTTCTTCCTTGGCGACGGCCATGGGGAGCACGCAGGCGGCGAAAAACAACAGCGTCGCCCAACCGAAAAGTCCGATCCTCCTGACGCGGTTCCGTTGAATCATGATTTCCTCCAATCGATGTTGCAGTTGCGTTTTACGTTCCAAAATTCCCACCGTAATAACATAGGGTCCCAAAAACCCGACCGGCAGCGGCGAACGGTCCCGAACGAATTCCAACACGTTCAACAGCGAGTCGCCGTACCGCTTCGCCTCGATGCAGCCGCTCGCAAGCACCGCTTCGTCGCACGCTGATTCCCGTTCCCGACGAAGATTCCACACCGCCATCCAGACCAACGGATGGAACCAGAAAATCCCCTGCACGAACAATTCCAGATGCGTTACGAAAAGATCGCCCCGCTTCCAATGCGTCAGTTCGTGCAACAGCACGCTTTCGAGTTCCGTCGACGACACTTCGCCGGGAAAGTCGGCGGGCAACGCAATCGACGGCTTCCAAAGTCCCCACAAAAACGGACTTCCCACGGCGTTCGACAACACGATCCGCGGTTTTTTCCTTACGCCGAGCCGTTTTCGTAACGATTCAAGAGTTTCAACGAGCGGCCCGGTTTCCACGGTCCTTCCCTTGCCGAGTAATCGTACCGCCCAAACGTAATGGTAAAGCACGACGCTCCAAAATACCGTCGCGCCGCCGAGCCAGATTGCGAATAAAATCGACGGAATATTCAGAGCCCGAAGCGTCAGCGAGGGATTGTGCTCGGTCTGTTCTTGAACGTTTGCGATTGTTTCCACCGCAATCTCCGGATACTCGACATCGCTTGCCAATTCCGACCACCCGGGGGTTACGGCGAGTACGCCTTCACCTCCGGCTCTTTTCGGTACGGGAACCCCGGGAGTTTCGCTGCGCTGCATTTCCGGCTCCTTGGTCGTTTGTTGCGCTAAATACGGCGTCGATAAATTGACGACCGAAAACGGCACGCTCCAAAACGGCGGCAACAACGCCTTCAGCAACACGAGCGTCCACAAAGCGTAACGCAATCGAGCCGAAAGATTCCGACCGAACCACGCAATCACGCCGACCAGAATAATCAACACGGAAAGTTGGACTCCGGCGTCGGTCATCCAACGGAGCCAGAATTCATTGATCGTGTTCATGGTAAAGTGAAAGAGTGAAAGAGTGAGGGGGTGAGAGGGTGAGAGGGTGAGAGGGTGAGAGGGACGCAAGTGACAGGAAAGGCCCAAACTGAAAAATCTCTTTCACCCTCTCACTCTTTCACCCTCTCACTCAGTATCTGACGCAGTTTTTCGATTTCGTCGGCGTCGATCTGTTCTTCACGCAGGAACCCGGCGAACAGCGCCGAGATCGAGCCGCCGAGTGTTCGGTCGACGACGGATTTCACCTCGCCGCAAACGAGCTTTTCCCGATTGTACTCCGCACGGTAAAGATACGAGTTGCCGATCTGGTCGTATCCGACCGCTCCCTTTTCCACGAGCCGGGAAAGAAGCGTCCGCACCGTTTTGATGTCCCAGGAATTCGATTTCGGCAGCGAAGCGTAAACATCCCTTGCCGCTTGGGGGCCGTTTTTCCAAAGGGTTTCCATGATTTCCCACTCCGCCGGCGTTGCAGTCGGAATCGGTTTTTCTTTTTTCTTTTTCATTATTCGATCAAATTGAAGGCAATTCACTACAACGAGTCGTCAATATACAACAGCTTGTAGTCAACGTCAAGAGAAAATTTCCGCTTTTTCGGAATTTTCGCACCTTGTGAGGCGAGGCGACTTACGGAAGGATCAAATTTTTCGACGATCCCTCAAACGATTTCCGGGGCGCCTTTTTCGTCGGAGCGGACTTCAGGAAGTTTTCGCGGATCGGCGGCGTTTTCGCCGAAACGGAAAATCTCGTCATACGGCGTGCCGTCGACACTCCGTCGCAGCAGCAGATACGTCGCGGTACTCGAACTCCAAAACCAAGCGAATACGAACGCGATTTTGAGAAGTTGCGCCATCGCGCACCAACAGAGTACGACGCTTTCCGGAAAGGTCAGATCATCGCTCAACCGGGGAAGCGTCAGATCGCCGAGCGAACCGATCACGACTTTCGGCGGAAGGCCGCCGACATGGATCGCAAGATACACCATTCCGTCGATAAACAACGATATCAAGACGAACCAGATCACGCCAACCACTCCGCCGACGAGGAGATAGAACAGATAATGAAACGGCCGTTGATAAACGTAAGAAAACATCCGGCTGATCGCGTCGAATCCGTCGGTTCCTTCCACACTAACCGCCGCGAACATCAGGGGCCAACCGAAAAACAGGCCGACGGCGAGCACCATGAACAGGAAACCGAAGAGCAGCGAAATCGGAAACAAAAACGCCATCGGACCGTCGACGTACGGCAACGAATACACCCAGCCGAAAATCTTTATCAACACGAGGAAAAAGCAGAGTCCCAGCGAAAGAAACAACATCGAACTCAGATATCCCGTTCCCCGTTTTTTTGCGAAGCGGAGAAGATTGCTGAACGAGTCGCCTTGGTCCAGCGTGAAACGTAATCCGGCGGAGCGACAAATCAATCCTCCGACCAACGACCAAACCGCAAGCAGATAGACCACCCAGCCGAACGCGACACCACGCTCCGTCCACGACATCGGCGTCAACGAGAACAGTCGAAGTCCCGACGCCGAAAACACGTCCCAAGGGACCAATACCGAACGCTGCGTCAATCGCCAGGCGAATCCGATCGGATCCTCGCGGAACGATGCCGTTTGCTTGGCTCGAAAATCGATCAGCGGTTCCACGTAGACCGGCGTCGCGTACAGATCATCCATCCGATGCGACGCCGCGAGAACCGTCGCCCGGGGAATCACGCTACCGTCTTCGATACCGCGTTCTTCGTTGATCTTCGCCATCAAAAAGACACCGTTGATCATGTATCCGGCGAGGAGCGTCGACACGACGCCGAACATCGAGAAAAAAAGGACGCGAAAATTCCACGTCGCCGAAAAAACACGGGCAAACAGGACCACCGGAGTCAACTCCTGCCAGTCGATGCGACGGATCGTTCCTTCGCCGATATCTCTCATGATGTCTCCCATGACAGAAAATAACGTTCTTGGTACGCGCTTCGCGGCTAAAACGCAAGCGATCGTTCAAGCTCAATTTCGTGACCACAGGTCACGGCTCGCCATCAGTTTATTTGACGCAACGGCTCACGTCAAGTCGATCAGGTCGGCGACTTCCGGAGCGAAACCATAGGCGAACGCCAAAAGCCGAATCGGATGAAGCGTCGGTTTCGCGACGGCGTGCTCCATCTGCATGCGGCAGGAACTACAATTGGTCGCCCCAAAATCGATTGTCGCAGCCCGAAGTTTCCGAAACAGGCCGAGACCGATTTGCAGACTGAACCGATAATTTTTTTTGTCGAGCCCGAAACTGCCAGCCATACCGCAACAACCTTCTTCGATACGGTGAACGGCAAGCTCTGGAATCAGGCGGAGTAGTTCCTCCGTCGAAGTTACGGCGTCGACACGCCCCGCTCCATTGGCGATACTCCGGCAAGGAGCGTGAAATCCGACCGTTTTCGCAATCGGCTGAAAATCGAGCCGTAATCGCCCCCTCCGGTGCAACATCAAAAGATAATCGCTGAGATCGACCACTCGGGACGAAACGAGCTCACTGTCCGGCTCATCGATCAGGGAGCGATAATCCTTGGTCAGACATGCCGCCGAAGCAGGTTCCATCGTTACGACGTCAAATCCTTGGCGGAGCAGGTCGCCAAGCAACAGAGTGTTGTGCCGCGCCAGCCACTCGGCCCGGTCGGAATGTCCCAACGTGTAAGAAATCAAGCCTGAGGCCCGTTGACGCAGCGGAACATGAACGGCGATTCCATTGTGTTCCAAAACCTTGACGGCAAGCTCAGCAAGCCGAGGATCGAAATGGTTCGCAAACAGGTCGATGAACAAGGCAACCCTTGGTTCCGGCGCGGTCTTTGGTTGTCCGGACCGCTTCAACCATTGGAGTTTGGCGAGGAAGGAAATTTTCGCCAGAGTCGGGAGTTTGCGGCCCTGCGGAATCTGAAGTGTCTTATCGAGCACCCAACGGGCAACCGGATTGCGGATCGCCCAATTGACGGGACAACTCACCAACGAAAGCCAAGGAAGGAGAGCGTCGAGCCGGGAAAAGAAACGATCCGTCGACGAAAGCCCGTGAGCGGCAACGTAGGCGGCTTTGCAGCGAGCCGCCAGACGGGAAGCGTCAACTTCGGCCGGACATTCCGTGCGACACATCAAGCAATGAAAGCAGTAATCGGCAATTTTTTTGGAGGTTTCATTCGTCAGCGTGTCCAGTTCGAGACCTCCCTCCAACACCCCCCGAAGCAAATTCGCCTTGGTCCGGGGACTCGTTTCTTCTTCGGGACGACGCCTGAAAAAAGGACACATTCTGACGGATTTTCCTAAATGCTGACAGTCTCCGCAGCCGTTGCAGCGATAAGTCGATTCGGCAACTTGTTCAGGAGACCATTTCAACTGCAATTCCAATTGACTCAAGAGCGGCAAGAGAGGCTCCGAGGTCGGTTCGACAAGTTCTTCCGGTTCGGGAGGAAAAAACTGTTTCGTCAACAGCTTCGCTTCTTCGATCGCGGAAGAAGAGAGGTCCTCCGAACCCGTTTGTCCGCGTCGGGACAACCCCTGGCGGAGGAAATCGGTCCATTGAACATCGTCGGAAATCACCTTGCCGGGATTCAAAAGATTGCCGGGATCGAAAAGATCTTTGATTTTTCGAAACGTCGCGAAATGGTTCGCACACTGTTTGGGAACGAGCCGGGAAAGGAGCATTCCGGTCGAACCTTCCGAACTGATCGTTCCTCGATGTTCCCAGACCAAGGCGGAGAGCTGCTCCGAAAGTTGCTGAAGCGTCGATGCAAACGTCGGGATCGACAAATCGAGAATCGGCTGGACACGAAGATGTCCCTGCCCGATATGTCCGGAAATCGACGCCGTGATTTCGTGTTCGTGGAGCAAATTCAACAAATCAACAACGAAATGACCGAGCGTGTCGACCGGAACCGCTAAATCGTTCAACAGCGGAACCGCTTGAACGGAACGCTTCATCCGAAAAAGCGCGAGTTCTGCGTTGTGCAGAAAATCGTCGAACACCGAAAACTCTTCGCTCCGTTCGATGCGGATGCAATGGAAGCAGAGCTTTTCCCGGGACGAAACCGTTTCGATCAACTGATCGAGTTTCTCTCGGATTTCCCCGGGGGCCAGCGGATGCTCGACGGTTCCGGCGTCCAACTCGACGAGCAGAACCGCCTCTGTTTCCGCCGGGATCTGCGTCTTGAATTGCTTGCCCCATTCTCCAAGCATATTTAGTCGGCGGCGGTCGACCAATTCGCAGAGAACGGGACGGAACGGAAGGACAAAGGGAACCGAACCGGTTGCTCGTTCCAGACCGTTGAAGAAAAAGACAACGGCGCCGGCCCGATGAGGAGCCGAAACAGTTTTCAGGTGAGCTTCAGTGATCAATCCCAACGTTCCTTCGCTTCCAAGGATCAATCGGGCAAGGTCGACTTCGGTTTTCTCCGATCCTTGGAGCACGTCGTGCAAACGATAACCGCAACGATTGGGAACGGAGCCGGTCACGGAAAAGATGGAGGCATTCGATTGTTGCGGCAACGGAGCAAGAATTTGGTGAACGCCGTCTGCGAGAGGAAATTCCTTTCCGAGAGCGATTTGTCGAGCCAAAGCGATTCCTTGGGCGACGCTGCCAAGTCTGTGCGGTGCATCGACGCGGCGAATCATCTCGTCGCCGGGATTGACAATCGCTTTCGGCAAGGCATTCCGGCGAAGATTGACGATGCTGCCGTCCGCTAATACGGCGGTCAGGCCAAGCAAATGTTCTTCGGGAAATCCGTAACGAAGCCAATGGGCGCCGGCTCCGTTTCTCGCGAGAATTCCTCCAATCGTCGCCGTTGGCTCAAAACCAGGATCCGGACCGAAGCAACGACGTTGAAGCCGGTCGAGAATCGCGTTTAAACGGGATCGGATCAGTCCGGGTTGGACGAGTACGGATTCTGCGTCCGTTCGGAGAATTCGACGCATGAAACGGCTGAAATCGAGAATCAGACCTTCTCCGAGGGACGCCCCGGATGTTTCGGTACCCGCTCCCCTTGCATGAATCGGAATTCCTCGTTGAGCGGCGTAACGGACGCAGGCGACGACGTCATCCGTCTGTCGGGGCCAAACCACGCCCAACGGACGGCGTTCCAAGATACTGGCGTCCGTCGCGAAAAGCTGTCGCGTGATCTCATCGCAACGCACCTCGCCCTTGATCAGGCCCCGGATGTCGTCCTGAAGACGCGACTGTTGCGGAGAAAGATAGGGCATGGCAACGACAAAGAATCGTGATGCCCCGAGACATGATCGAGAGCCGAACGGCCCGCAAACGCGTCGCAGGGCGACGCGGCTAAGGAAAAACCGTGATTATTTCTTTTTCGACTTTTTTCCGGCGAATTTTTTTCCGCCGATACCGGATGCCGCGGCTTCCAATTCGTGCTGCAATTTGAACGGAGCGCTCTTGACCTGCTTTTTCACCGCACCGGATCGGATGCATTGCGTGCAAACACGAACGGTTTTCGTTTCTCCACTCGCCAAGGTCGCCTTCACGTTCTGGAGATTCGGCTTGAATTCACGTCGGGTGATTCCCGTGACCTTCGTTCCGACGCCGCCGAGATACTTTGCCTTACCGCGAATTTCGACGCGGTTTCCCATCGTGCGACCTTTACAGCATATTTCACAGACACGAGACATGATCAGTTCTCCAATAAACAAAAAGGCGTCAATACCCCGACGGACGAAAGACAAAGTATACCGTTCGTGGAAATCGCGACAAGGGGGAAGGGTTTTGACGACAAAAGCCGGGGAGCCCGGACCGGGGGTCCCGGAGTGTTTAAACACGGGACCGCACGTCCCGGCGCCCGCTCCTGATATCGCCACCGGATCATTC
>JAVBQW010000053.1:0-23607 GCA_031548665.1 Thermoguttaceae bacterium | reverse complement strand
TTGAACGAGGCTGGAGACTGTAGGCCGGAGGCTGGAGTTCCCGGTTTCCAACCGTTCCCTACGGTCTCCAGCCTCCAGCCTTGCGGCAGAATCAAGGTTACGTTCACAAAAAAAGCCGAGAACTTGCACAGTACAACTAATGCTTCCGCCAGAAAGTTTCATGCCGAAAACAGAGAGGTGAAAGAGTGAAAGGGTGGGAGAGACGCAACCGCTTGATAAAACGCATCTTGTATTTTCCCCTTCACTCTTTCACCCTCTCACTCAAAAGTTGGCGGTTTATTTTCTGGCGAAAGCCTTGGGGCTCCTTTTCGGTCGAAAACGAAAAGGGGAATTTCAGACCGTTTTCAGTATATATTCGAAAAAGAACGATCGTCCAGTCACCGGTCCGCGAGTTGGTTGATGCCGTCCTCTCCTTCCGAGTTCACGCCAGACGCTTTACACCGGTGCATCGTTCGATGGAATTTCGAACAATGTATCTGGGGGGGGGCGATCCTGCTCGTTTCGGTTTTTTTTTGGCTGCTGACCGGATTTGCGTCCCTGGTCGTCATCGCCTCGTTGCGGATGATACCGAAACTCGATTGGTCGACGCCGATCCCTTGGAACACGCCGGACGACGTTTCCTTGCTGTTTGAGTCGCTGGCCCTTTCGATGCTGGCGGGAATCGGAATTTCTTCGTTCCCGACTCTTTTCGTGCTGGAAAGTTCCGACGATCGCTTCGCGGGAATCGAACTGCCGAAATGGAGATGGAACGATCAATGGGGAACGGATCATTGCTGGGCGTTGCTCGGCATCGCTCCGGCGTTGACGCTCCTCGGAATTCGCGTGATCCAACGTTGTTTTTCTTTCGATCGAAGTCGAATCAACCTCGCCTGCCGGACCTACGCCTACCTGGATCGTTGGGACGACTGGGCTCCGTATCCGAAACTGTTTTCACAACGCCGGGCCGTCCAGCTTTTGTATCACATGAAATTGATCCGTGTTTCCCATCGCTTTGGCAAGCTGGAAATCCGCATCCGTCGAAACGTATCGCAAAAACGTTCCGTCATTTCGTAGAAACGATCACAGGGAGCGACCGTTCGTAAAAGATCCCCGATCGTTTCGTCTCCGAATTCCGGAAGGGATTGCCGCAACAAGAGAACCGTGAACCGCTCTCGGCATGTGTACGAATATCACGCGAAGCGAACCGTCCCATTGGAGGTTCGCTTCTTTTGGAGGTTCGCTTCTTTGCGTGATTGAATTTCGCTTATTTCGCGGCCTTTTTTTCGGCCTTGACTTTTTTCATTACGAAATCCTGAACTTCTCCTTCGAGATGGATCGGAATACGGACGGCCTTGGTCGCACAACCGTATTTGCCGCTTCCCTTGGGACGACCGGCTCCCTTTCGAGCTCCGCCTCGTGTGGAAACTGTTGTCGTGACGGTCTTTTTGACCGACTTCTTCGCTGACTTCTTTGGCATCGTTACCTGTTAAGAAAATTGTTCGACGTGAAAACTTAGAAATTACGAGGAACGCGATCCCATGGACCGCGACCACGCAAACGATATTTGGATTATTATCACTATTCCACGTCGAAAATCAACGGGGGTCCGAAGAGGGATGGGAAACTTTTCCCTCGACAATGAAAAATTACACCCCAAACCGTTGATCAACCAGTTAGTCAAAAGCCGCAATTCCCGTCAATGCAAGCGTCTGGTGTACCGTTTCCCGACCTGAGGAACCGTTTCGGGAATCGATACGGCTGGAATTTTCCGCGAGCAAGACAGGTGATTTCAGCGTTGGACCGCGTCGAATCGGGTTCGCAAGGCGGTTTCGTATTTCAAGGCGATTTCCGCATAAAATTCAGGTTTGGCGGCAAAAGCGTCCAGCGACTCCTGCGAGGAGAAGAGGTACACACGATCCTGGAACCAAGCACCGAATTTCCGTTGCCCGGTGATTTTTTTGTTTCGATTGACCATTTGCACGATATCCTCCCCCATGGCAACCGGCGCAAACTTTGCGGGCTCCTTCGTGAACGCCGCAAGAGTTTCTTCGTTGACGCAGCGGAAGATTTGTCCGTGGTACATGGCGTAGAACAATGGATTTCCCGGTTGCCAACGTTCTTGGATACTCAACGTCACCGGACAGAACCCGTCCAGAGCCAAGGGGATTTCCACGGTGCTTCCATTCGTTCCTTCAAGCGGGTTCGGAGCGTTGACGGAAGGGGCGGCAGGAGTTCCCTTCGCAGCGGTTTCCTGATAACCCGTTCGCACCGGATTGTTTCGTTCCACGGAATTCTGCGTGGGAACCGGAACCGGTGGTTGCGGCTGCTGTTGCGCAACAAAGGATTTGACGTCGACAGGCGGAGGAGCAGTCGGTTGGTTCCAAGGATTCGTCGACGGCGTCGCAGCCGGCTGCGGCGGCGACGGTTGCCGCGTTTCCAACGGAACGACCTGCGTCGCGGCTACCGGGGTGTCGGTCTGTTTTTTCGTCCGGACCTCCTCGCAAATGTAGTTCAGGTAGACATCGAAACGCTCGGCAGTAATTCCGCCTTGACGTCGATGCACGAACTGTCCGTCCGGTTGCAGAATCACATCGGAGGGAATCGCCTTGATGTCGAATTGCTTGACCAATTGAGGATTCAGTCCCGTGTCGACCTTAACGGGGACGAAGTACCGGTTCATGTCGGCGACGACTTGTTTGTTGGGAAAAACATCCGCGTCCATCGCTTTGCACGGAGGACAGTTCGCTCCGTAAAAGTGGAGGAAGACAAGACGGTTTTCCGCTTTAGCCTTGGCAAAGGCCGAATTGATGTCTTTTTCCCACGCAATGGATTCTTGCGCGGAAAGCGAGGAAAAAGTCCCGACACCGAGCAAGATGCCGACGACGAATGAAAATAGGAAAGCCGTGTGTCTCATGATCAAACACCGAGGACGGTTAAAAGTTCCGAATCGAAGCTCCCGCGGACTCGACAAGAATTACGGGAAAAAACTTCGACGCTGTCTCGTTATTTGATCTATCGGCCGTTTGGGTTGTACGACTTGGGTAAAATTTGACGAAAATCAGGCGCAATAAGAAGAACGTAAAACAAACGGATGCCGTCGTCGCCATCGGGAGCCTTTTCAGATTGGGGCGGAAATGATCGTGAAAAGTCGAGAGAGTCGCGTAAATGTTGATATTTTAACGATTTCGCCCCGGAGGGGCATTGCATCACAGCCCAGGGCAGAACCGAAGGCGTCGCCCTGGGTTGACGCCCCCCCAAAAAATATTCGCCCTGAAAGGGCAGCGCAACACCGGCTTGGCACTGCCCTTACAGGGCGACGGTTGGTAAACACGACCGGTCTCCCAAGGCGGCGGTGAATACGCCTTGCCCTGGGCTGGAATGCAATGGCCTTTCAGGCCGAAGATTCAAAAGGCAACAACCTTCGCGCGGTATTTTGCTCCTCCTTTCGCCCCAATCGGAAAACGCTCCCGTCGCCATCACGCCTCATCGGGATGGCGAAATTCCGCTCAATGATCGCCGCAGGGGCAGGCGCTTTGGAGCTGCCCGCTGCCGCTGGAAAGGGCGACCAAAAGCTGTCCGGCGCCACGGGCAACGACCTTGGCTCCCGGAAAAATGGAGCCGTCGTTCGCAACGGCGACGAGATTTTTGCCGCGATGGAGAACGTGGATCGGCCGCTTCAACCAGATTTTTCGTTTCGTTTCGGGAGAAATTCCGGTCCATTCGAAGACGAAAGACTCGTTTCCGGACTCCGCGACCGCTTCCCGAGGCAGAACGATGCATTCCGGAATCGTATCGTATTCGACTCGAAGTTCGCAACGCTGTCCGGGACGAAATTTCCAGTTGACGTAATGTCCGTCGGCACCATGTTCGTCCTCTTCCTTGCGGTCCTTGACCCAGGGATGTCGGTGAGAATGGGCCTTGTCCTCTTCCAAAACACTGTTCGGAAGCTCGACGAAAAAGCGAAGCGTCCGGGAAACCGGGTCGATTTTCGTGTCGATGAATTTAATGCGGAGATGCTCGATCTGCTCGGTCGAATCCTGATGCCCATCGAAAATCGCGGTGACGTTGCAGTGTTCGATCAAGGCGGTTCCGAGAATTCCTTCGTCGTTCGCAAATGCTTTGCCCTCGATCATCAAAAGGGAAAGATCGACCAATTGGCCCAAAGTTTCGCCGACGCCGACCAATTGACCTTTGTCGACGAGAACCTGCCCGACCTGAAGAACCGGCGTGTGTTCGTGTTCGTTTCGGGCTCCTTTCGGCAGAACTCCCTCTTCGTCGCTGTTCGGAACCCGAATCGTGATCGATCGAATGATTTCGCGTTTTCCTTCGATGATCTCCGAAATCTGTTGGGCGTCGATTCCGTGGATTCGCAGGACACTACGTTGGTTTTGAACCTGCGCGTCGAGTTCCGCTTTCTGAAACGCGACCTCCCGTTTCGACTTCGGAGCGATTTCCGCAGCCAGGGAATCGAGCCGTTGCAGCTCCTGATCAAGGATTTCACGCTTCTGACAAAGTTCAATGAGATCGGTTTGGCATTTGATCAGCTCTTCGTGAGTCAAGAGCATGTCGAAGAGTGGTTGGTCCGGTTTGACGACCATGCCGGGTTCGACGTAGACCCGTTGCACGGAGCCGGCAAAGGGCGACGAAACTCGAAGCGTCGTTCTTCCCGGTCGCTCAGTGATCATTGCGGGGTAAGACAGCGTTTTATCGTAAATCGACACCGAGACCTCCTGAATGGCCTCGTCGGTAACTCCAATGTTGCGTAACGCTTGTTCGCTTAAGGAAATCGCGTGCTGTTCCTCAACGGACGCCGTGGTCGGCGGCGTCCGAACCGGCTCCGATGACGACGAAGCGAAAAGCGGATGCAGAACCGATGTCTTTGTCAGAAAAATGTCGTACAACACAACGAGAACCGCGACGGAGATGATCAAGCCAAGAAGGGAAGTAATTTTTTTCATACCAAAACTCATGAAATCGTTTTTTTCGAAAAAAGATTACCATAATTGTATAATTCCACCAACCACGAGTCAATCCGAAAAAACGATCTGCTGAGGACATATTGAAAAGTCACAAAAAATGTTTTGTAGCGTTTGCATGGAGGGACAACCTTCAAAGCCAAAAAAGTTTTACTGTTTTACTCAATTGTTCCATATTCACAGCCTAAGATAGATCAACAAAATTACTGCAAGAACACCCCTCAAAAAATACCACGGAACGACAACGTGACAACAACTGTGGTGCGTTTCCGATAAAATAATATTTAAGGGAAATACGGCTCTTTTCGAAGTGTTCGGTTGCAAAGCCGTCCTCTTCTACTATAATATTAGGATTATACTATAAAAGATCCGATTGTATCGATCAGGGCGAGTGAAGCGTTCACCCAGCGCGGCTGGGCTGTCAACAGAAGCTACCGCTCTGGCGCCGAAACCCGCGAAATGGTCGTTCCGCTCCCGGTTTCGCGGGCGCTGCATGATAAAAATTCACGATCTTGAACATTAGTAATACAAAGACAGCAGGGATCATGGCAGAAAATCAAAAGAACAAATTCGACGGACCGCCGGGAGGGCCGAACGACAATTCCCAAGAGCAGCACTCTCAGGAGCAGCAGCACCGTTTCGATGCCGATTTCCAGCCCAGCGCGAAGAAAGAAGGCAAACGCGGTAGTTTTTCCAGCTCGTTTACTCCGCGCGAAGGTTCTTTTTCCCGAAAAACTGAAAGACCCCCCCGAGAGGCGGCTCCCACGAAAGATTCGGCGACGACGGGCAAACCGGCGCTTGGTACCGTCATTGATGACGCTTTCGAAAAGCAGCGTTTGCTCTTGCTCCTTCTCGTGATGATTCCGCTCGGCCTGTTCGCGTTTTGGCCTTCGCTCCATTTGATGGCTCAAACCTGGTACTACAACCTCGACTACGGGCACGGTTTTCTCGTGCTTCCGTTGATCGCCGTTTTTCTTTATCTTCGTCTGGACACGTATCCCGGCACACACCGACGCTTGGCGTGGATCGGCTTGATTCCGATTCTGTTCAGCTGCGCGATGCGATATTATGCCGCCGGACAGTTTTTCGACGCGGTCGATCAATGGGCGATCCTTTTTTGGGTTCTCGGAATCGTTTGGTTTTTTTACGGCAGTCGCGTCTTTTATTGGGCGTTTCCGTCGCTGCTGTTCATGATCTTCATGTTTCCGTTGCCGTTCCGATTCGAAGTACTGCTTCGTAACCGTTTGCAGGAGTTTGCGGCTCAGTTCGCGGCGATTCTTCTTCAATTGCTCGGCGAACCGGCGATTCCGATTCGAAACACCATTCGACTGAGTACGATGGAACTCGACGTCGCGGCTGCTTGCTCGGGGCTTCGGTTTTTGGTCAGTATTTTGGCGATTGCGTTCGCGGCAATCCTGCTGATGAAACGTCCTTGGTGGCAAAATCTCCTGGTGCTCTTGCTGGCTCCGGTGTTGGCCTTGTTGGTCAACGCCATGCGTATCGCGTTGACGGGAATTTTGCTTGAACACTACAGCGATTTCGTACGATGGATGGCTCCGAAAGCAAACGTCGGAGTCGCCGCAGACGAGTTCTCCGGAATCGTGATGATTTTCATCGCCGTTGGAATGTTTTTTGCGTTGCTTGCCTACATGGGCAAGGTTTTTCGAAAAGTTGATCTATGATGTTGATGTGCGGTTTCCCATTCGAATTTTCCTACTGTGAAACAGCCTGCCGAATATTTTGCCCCTCCTTTTTCTGACATTTTCCTAAATGTCGGAGGTATTGAATGATGCAAAACGATACACCTATTGGTAATAATTTGGTTCCAGGGGGTTACGCTCCCGATTTTGAAGCCGGCCCCGTCGCCTCGCCGCAGCCGGTTTACGCTCAAAATCCTCCGGTCGCCGCACGGCGTCCGATCATGGATGCTTCCGCTTCGGCCAAGATGACGCCGCAAATCCTGATGTTCCTGATCTACACGGGATTGAAACGGCATTGGAAATGGGCGCTGCCGACGGGGTTGGTTCTCGCCGCCGTTGCCGCGGGGGTTCTTTATTTCGTCTTTCCGATTCGCTACGAGGCGACGGCGTGGATTCAGATGCTCCTGAACAAGCCGTACTATATTTACAACGAAAAGGAACAGCGCGACTACCAATCCTTCGTCAACACGCAGTTTTCCTTGATGCGAAGTCCGCTGATCATCGAAAAGGCGTTGGAGAATCCCGTCGTCAGCCGGATGAAATGTATCACGAAGGAAAAAGATCGGGTCGTCTGGCTGTCGTCCAATCTGATTCTTCAGTCGCAGCAGCGTTCCGAAATGATCACGGTCGCGTTCGATGCCGAGGATCCGAAGGAAGCCATGGAAATCGTCAACAGCGTCGTCAACGCTTTTTTCGAGTACTATGAAGCGCAGTCCAACGACTGGAACGCCCGGATGATCAATCAGTTGACCTTGGAGCTCAATCGGCAACAGAATGCCGCGAGACTGCTTCAGGACGAAATCCGAAACGGCATGAAAGAGGCCGCCCAAAAAGGCGGCGTCGCCAGTCGCGACGGAACGATTTCCGGCGGCGTCGGACAGGGGGAATCGATTCTCCGCGACCTGTACCTCCACGAAGCGAAATTGGAAGCCCTGAAAGCGGAACTGAAGTCGGCCAAAGAATTTATCGTCGAAGGTCCGAGCAAGATTCCGCCGACGATGCTCCAGGCCGCGATCGAAAACGACGGCATCCTGATCAACTACGTTCGGCAAAAAGCCGAAATCGAGAGCAAGCTGGAGGCCCTCAAGCAACAGTTGCCGAATCCGGAAGACCCGAGAGTTCTCAGCCTTCAGGACAAATTGAGGGCAAACGATGAAAAGATGTCCGCTTATCGAGCCAATATGGGTGAAGCGAAGATGGATGAGATCCGTCGTGGCATCACGGCAAACATGGAGCAGGTGATCTGGGAAAAAGAGAACGCCGTCAGAACGCAGGAAATCATGGTCGAAAACCTTCGTTCCAAATACAAGGAACAGGTTCAACAAGTCGGAACCCGAACGGTCGAAATCGCCGACGTTTCCTTCCAACAGGAACAACTCAAGCGAATCAATGCCGTGCTCGACCTGTTGCAGACTCGCGTCGTCTCCCTCCAAACCGAGATGAGTGCCCCGGCGCAAATCCAGCTCAAAAAACGAGCCATGTTGCCGCAAGAACCGAAAACGAAACGTCGCCTTCCCCTCATGATCATGGGAGGCATGGCTTGTTTCTTCGCTCCGTTCCTGTTGGGTGTCGCGATCGAACGCATGAAACCGAGACTGTATCACGTTTCGCAGATTCGAACGTCGATTCCCGGCGTCCTCATCGGAGAAATCATGGAGCCGCCGGTTTCATGGATCCAGGGAGCAACCTTTCGAAGACGACTGGCGAGGTACAAGGAAAGCGTTCATAGTTGGTGTACTCATCTGCTGTTGAGCGATCCGTTTCGAAGTTGCCGAAGTCTCGCCGTGGCGAGCGTTGCCGGCGACGACGGTAAAACGTTCCTCGCGGTGCAGGTCGCCGTTGCGATGGCTCAAATGAAGAGCGGACCGGTCCTCCTGATCGACGGCGATATGCGTGTCGGACGCTTGCATCTGCTCTTCGGCAACGAGGAAAGCGGTGTCGGACTTGCGGACGTGCTCGACTTCCGGCATAAATTTGGTGAAGCGTTCGTGATGAACGAAAAGGAACCAAACCTGCATTTGCTGTCGGCCGGACATTTGGACGTCTCGCCCTACGAACTGCTCGGCGACGGACGGTTCCGGGAACTGCTCGACATGCTCGAAGAACAATACTCGTTGGTCCTGGTCGTCGTTCCGCCGGTCGCTCACGCCGCCGAGTCGCTCGTCATGGCGGCAAGCTGCGACTCGACCTTGCTCTGTGTCCGGCAGGGCGAAACGGTGCTTGCCGCGATGGAAGACGTTTTCCGAAAACTGGTCAACACGGGAAGTTCCGTTGACGGTATCGTCGTCAAGGATATTCCGTACTATCAGATGGCAGGCAAGGACGGCGGTTTCGCCGACAAGCTCGAACAGGTCCGTCTCGCCCATCTGCTGCAATACAGCGACTGAGAGACGTGTATCACGCAATCAAGAGCCGGGACTAAGCGGGACTAAGAGCCGGGACCTATGGTCCCGGAATCCGCGTGAGACCGTTGCGATTCCGATCGCAATGGTCTTTTTTCGTGGTTGATCTTGACTTTGCAATGGATTTCAACTTAGAATATACCGTAGCACGGTAAGGCGGCTGCCTTCGGCTTCATCGACGCCGCCTTCCGTTGGTCGGCTCATCGTTCGGTGGTATTTGACTTTACGAAAAAAAGCGAAACAGCAAAACCTTTCCTCAAAATGTCAGTCGAATGCCGTTTCGCAGTATAAGGCTTTCGCTCGAAAAAACATACCCACCAAACAATGGGTGTAGAATACAAAGTGTAGAGTGTAGAGTACCGTATTGGATGATTTGGCCGAATCGGTACTCTACACTGAACACTCTACACTGAACACTCTACACTGACTGCCAACCGGGTATAAAACTTTCGAGCGGAAGCCTAACAATGCACTTAGATCTTTCGACCCAATAATCCGACGCCATTCTTTTCCTGCTACGGTTTTTTTGTGGCTTGTTGTTCGCTTGTTCCGCCACGGACTGCAATCCGGACGAAATATTCCGGTTTTCACCGTTGCATTGATCATCTTTTTCACGTTTGACGGCGACATACGCCGAGTGTTCGGTGTTTCTGCTCGTCAAAAATTTTGAACGAAAGGAAAAAACAATGAAAATGAACACGGACCCATTAACCAACCTGCGAAAGGAGGCAAGGCTACGTAGCCTTGCCTTTACGCTCGTTGAACTTCTCGTCGTCATTGCCATTATCGGTGTCCTGATCGCCCTGTTGTTACCGGCTATACAGGCAGCCCGTGAATCAGCCCGTAAAAGTCAGTGTGGCAATCATTTAAAGCAAGTAGGGACTGCGATCCACAACTTCCATGGTACCGTGGGAGGATTGCCTCCGACAACGGTTGGGAGCGACAACAATGTGAGTCGACCCTGTTTTTGGGTCTTGCTGTGGCCCTATCTCGAACAACAATCATTGTATGATTATGTCGCTCGAACAGGATTTTCCGCTAAATACAACAATACTTGGTGGTATGGGTTGAGCGACGAAGAAAGAAGCAACTTCGGCGCCGTTTCGCCCTATCATTGTCCGTCCCGGCGGGGTGGTGGGTCGCAAATCACCAAAGAAACGCAGGCCTCGGACCACGGGACTCAGCCCACTCCGGAAGTCTGGGGAGTGGACGGCGGGCCGACGATCGATTATTGCTTTCCGATTTGTCGTCGATCGGATCCAAACTACGTGCCTTGGGGGGATTATTGGGACCCGCTGAGCGCAGGGCATATCAATGGGCAGGGCGGACCGTTCCGGGTCGCCCTTCATGCCATTCAGACCCCGGGGACAAGGGATCCGAATCGATGGGTGCCGCGTGACACTTTTGCTTGGTTCCAAGACGGTACAAGCAACCAAATTGTTGCCGGTGAAAAGCACATCCCACTCAATCGTATTGATGTTTGTCGCAATGACCGAACGACCGATGGTACGTTGGACAATGTGGCGCCCAACGCTCATGATTGTTCTTACATGGGAGGAGGTCTCAATCGGTCACTCTCGGTCTCGCGTGCCATTCGTCGCAGCTGCCCGACCGGCTCGAATGACGGCGACCCCAATACATGGGGCGGGAATATCAATGGAATTCATCGTATTGACGACGCGCAAAGCGACACGGCCCATTTTCAGGATATCGGTTTCGGAAGCATGCATCCGGGTTCATCGCAGATTCTTTTCGGCGACGGTTCGATTCGGGCTTTTCCGCCGACCATTCAACCCCTGATCATCGGCTTGCTGACGTTCGCTTTTGATGGAACCAGCGTCAATCTTCCGTAGTATACTTCGAAACGGCATTCGACAGACATTTTTTGGAAAGGTTTTTCCGTTTCGCCTTTTTTCGCAAAGTCAAATAATGTCGGAAGATGAGCCGACCAACGGGAGGCGGCGTCGACGAGGCCGAAGGCGACCGCCATACCGTGCTGGGAGCGTTTTCCGATTGGGGGTGAAAAAGCAAGAAAATACTGCGAAAAGTCTTGAAAAAACCGTCCCCTCTCCCCGGTACTCCGGGGAGAGGGGAAAATGCAAGACGCCACTCCGTTGGTTTCGAAGATTATTCCGAAAACCGACGACTCCAAATCCGCCCCCTTTTTGCAAACGCTCCCTACCGCGCTACGGTATAAAACAACAGCACCTCTCTGAAAATCCGCCGAAACCTCTTGATTTTCCGCCGTGTGAAGGATATTATGCGATCACTTGTCGCGTTTTCACGGTCTTCGACCATAAACCCTTGGTACTTTTCCGTCAGTACGGCGAGTACGCCTTCCTTCCGGCTTTTATTTTCCCGTCAGTACGGCGAGTACGCCTTCCTTCCGGCTTTTATTTTTCCGCGAAATTTCGGCGTGAACCAGCAAAACGTTGTTGTGAGGAACCATCATGAAATCGATTCGATCTTTAATCGTCAGTTTGACGGTCTTGGGGCTCTTGACGGCGATTGTTTCACCGATCGCCGCCCAACCAGGCCGGCCTTGGGGACCGCCGCCGCCCGGACCGCATCACCATCACGGTCCGAGCGACTTCGACAAAACGATGCGGGTCATCGGAGCCGTCGGAGCCATTGCGGCCGTCGCCAACGGATACACGCCCTACGGATATAATCGGTATCGTGAAACCGTCGTCGTCGTTCCCCAGCGGGCTCCCATCGTCGTCGAGAAACAGATCGTCGTCGAAAAGCCCGTCGTCGTCGAAAAGCCGATTTACATCGAAAAGCCCGTCGTTCCGGCCGCTCCCGATGATTATTACTCTCCGAAACTCGGTGGAACCTTCGTGATCCAGAAAATGCAGATTCCGGGACACAAATTCACCGCGGCCCGACTGACCTCGCCGCCGGTCGAAGGCTCGCCGCTGGACGGACTCGGCCTCAAAAAAGGCGACGTCATCACGAGGTTGGACGACGAGCCTGTCGACTCGTTGGCGGTTCTCGAACGTCACGAAAAATCAACGGCGGTCCGATATATCCGCACAGGAACGACGAAAGTTCTCCTCGGCAAAATGTACATTCCCACCGACGCCGAGATCAGCAACTTCGACGACGACGTCTATATCGCTCCTTGAATCGTGTAGGGTGTAAAGTGTAGGGTGTAGGGCAAGACGCAAGCGATCTCCCACCCTGCACCTTACACTCTACACTTTACACCTCTCCTCATGTCGGTCCTGCTCGTCAACATGCCGTTCGCTCATCTTCGCTGGCCGAACATCGGTTTGAGCCTGCTGAAGAGTTCGCTCACGGAGCGCGGCATTGATTGTCAATTGCAGAATCTCTGTTTTTCCTTCGCCGAGCGGGTCGGATACGAATTGTACGATTGGGTTGCCGACCATTTTGCGTTCGTTCTCGGCGGCGAGCAGCTTTTCGCCAAGGAGTATTTCGGCGACCGGCTGCCGTCCACCGAGGAGTTTTGGAACGACGTCATGCTCTGGACGGAACCGAAACTCGACGAGCAAGACAAGGCCGATTTTTTGACGGTCGCCGAAGCCGTGGAAAAATTTCTGGAAGCCTGCATGGAGTCCATCGATTTTTCGCGGTATCGACTCGTCGGTTTCACGACGTCCTACCAACAGACGTTGCCGTCGCTTTGTCTGGCGAAGCGGATCAAAGCCCGTTATCCCGAAGTCCTGATCGCCTTGGGCGGCGCGGCCTGCGAAGGCGAAATGGGAACGGAAATTCTCCGCCGGTTCCCCGAAGTCGATTTCGTGTTCCTCGGCGAAGCGGATCTCACGTTTCCGTACGTCGTCGAAAAGATTTTGGACGGAACGCTCGACGATTCGCCGCTCCCCGACGGCGTGATTATCAGAGCCCGAAGCGTCAGCGAGGGAGTGTGCTCGCCCCCCTCGCTGACGCTTCGGGCTCTGAAAGATTCGGAGAGCTTGACCGTTTCGAATCTCGACGACCTGCCGTATCCGAACTTCGACGACTATTTCACCGACCTGCGAAACAGTCCGTTGCGGAACAACGTTCAGCCGCTGCTCTTTTTCGAAACCTCACGCGGTTGTTGGTGGGGCGAGCGACGACAATGCTCGTTTTGCGGCCTGAACGGACATTCGTTGAAATTCCGTGCGAAATCACCGAAACGAGCCGCCGACGAACTGCTCTGGCTCGTCGGGCATTACGGCGTCAAGCACGCCTGTTGTTCCGACAATATTTTCGCCAAGGAATATTTCGACACGTTTTTACCGCTCTTGAAATCGAGCGGTGTCGAACTGAGTTTCGAGTACGAAATGAAGGCGAACCAAAAAAAGGAACACGTCGTCAAATTGGTCGACGCCGGACTCGGCGCCGCGCAGCTCGGTATCGAAACGCTCTCGACGCCGATCCTCAAGATGCTCAGCAAGGGGGCGACGGCGCGACATAATTTGCAGGTCTTGAAATGGTACACCGAGGCCGGCGTCGAAGTCAAATGGAACGTTTTGTACGGTTTTCCCGGCGAACCGATCGAAGAATACGCCAAGTTGACGGAAATTGTTCCCTTGGTCGCTCATTTTCATCCGCCGCTGGCCGTCGGTCGGGTTCGGGTCGACCGTTTTGCTCCGTATCATCGGGATCCGGAAAAATACGGTATCAAAAATTTGCGGACGTTCCGTGGTTTTCGGTTCATCTATCCGTTCGAGGACGAATCGTTGCGGCGCTTGGCCTATTTTCACGAATTCGACTTTGCCGACGGCCGCGACGTGGATTCCTATGTCGGGCCCTTTTTGGAACAGGTCGAGATTTGGCGGGAAAACTACGGCAACGGCACGCTCCGGGCTTTCGACCGGGAAGACGGCGTCTTACTGCTCACGGACACGCGGTCCTGTGCCGTCGAATTCCAGTATCGTCTTTCCGGCGTCCAGCGGGAACTGTTTCTTTATTGCGACACGGCGAAAACGTTGCAGGAGATTTCCGAACGGTTTCCCGGTTTCGACGCCGCCGAAACGCTTCGTTTCTGGATCGACCATCGACTAATGCTGATCGTTGACGACCGGTTCTTCGCCTTGGCGCTGAATTGAGTAACGGACGGGCTGAAGGGAATTCCGTCGACGCTCAGTGAATATGTTCGCCGGTCGTACTCATCGTCAGCACGATGTGTTTGAGTCCCTTGATCTCCCGCAACTGTTTGAGCAGCTTCGTAATTTGGACGCTGGTTCCCCGTACGACGATGATTTCCATGCAATTATCGTGGTCGAGATGAACATGCTGCGAACACAAGACTTCGTGGTGAAAGTCATGCTGCACGCCGAGCAGTTTTTGAACGATGTTCGATTTATGGTGATCGTAAACCAACGAGATTGCTCCGGCGACATGCGTTCCCTTCACCCATTCTTGCTGAACCAGAGCGTCGCGCATCACGATCTTGATCGCTTCGGAACGCGTTGGAAATCCCTGTTCTTCCGCAAAGGCATCGAAACGCTCCAGAAGATCTTCTTCCACGGAAACGCTGACTCGGGTAATTTTCGACATGGTGGGAAACGTGTGAAGGAACCACGAAAACGAAACGGGGCCTGCGGTCCCGACAAGGAATCACTCCATGAAATATATCCGTTTGTCGACGAAAACGCAATCTCAACGATTTCGGCAATCATTCCGGTGGAACGGACCATTGTATTTTTTCGTCAGAGAAGGTAAAATCTTCACTAAAGCCGTCGTAAAATGAAAAATCCTTTTGCCCGTTGAGCTTATGCAGGCCTTTCGATTTCGCCTGGCACCGAACACGGTTCCGACGCCCTTGCTGAAAAAATCTTTTTTCGCCTCTTGGGGACGAATTCCGCGTCCGGCAAAAATTTCCGTCGAGGAAAACGAGCTGATCGTTCAATCCGAGAGCAGGGGAAGCGGCACGTTGCACGTTTTCTGGCCGCATCGGCTGCTCGGCGTGACCGTGGAATCGACGGATTCCCTGTTGCCCCGCTCCACCCCCTATTCGCTGGCGAAGGAACTCGGACGTGGAGCCTTGGGACGCTTCCTGAAGAAAATCCATGATTGGCAGACCCTCGGATTCCGTCCATCCGAGGAACTCGCGCTGTCGATCCGGGACATTTCTCGAAAGTTTGCCAAAGCCGCGACGTCGGACGATTCCAATCCCGATGTCGAAACGGAATTCGTCGAGATCCTCGAACGTTTCAGTCGTCTCACCGTGGAAGCCTCACGAGCCTTTGCCGATCAGTCGTTGGCTTGGCGAATGCGGTCCGGCGAGAAAATTCCCGTCTGCTTCGGTGTCGGAATGATTGCGCCGCCGACCGACACGCTTTACGAATTCGACCTGTACGCCAAATTTTTGCGTGAAGCGTTCCATCACGTTCTGCCGATGCCGAGTTGGCGGGAACTCGAACCGGAACCCGGAGTTTTTCTCTGGGAAAAATTGGAAGAACGTTTGGTGACGCCGATTCGTTTCGGTTTTCGTGTCATCTTGGGACCGTTGCTCAGTTTCGATCTCTCTTCCCTGCCGCCGTGGCTGCTGCCGAATCTGAAGGAACCCGGCGCGTTTGAGGAGCGAGCCGCGAAATTCGTCAACATCGTCACGGAAAAGTACGATTACCTCGCCGATTCGTGGATTTTGGCGTCGAAGGTCAATTCACACGACATTCCGGAGTTTTCGTTGTCCAGAGGACTGGAGACGGTACGGATCCTTGCCCAGCAGATGCGCAGCCGCTCCATTGAGCGATCGATTCTCGTCGGCATCGACCGTCCTTGGGGAGAATACGGTCTGAACCGGGTCCCGGAATTGGATCTCTTCCAAGTTGCCGAACAGTTGGCGGGATGTCAGGAAATCGATTCGCTCCTCATTGAGCTGAATATCGGTTTGGACACGCAGTCGACGTTCCCACGGGATCCCTTGTCGGTTGCCTCGATGGTCGATCAATGGAGCTATCTCGGCAAGAAGATTTACGTGTCGCTTTCCATCCCGAGCGTTTCGGACGCCGATCCGCTGGACGGAGTTTTGGCCGAGGAATTTCAGTGGTCCGAGGGGCTCCAACAACTTTGGACGGAGACCTTGTTGACGACCCTGCTCGCCAAGCGTTGTATTCAGGGCGTGTTCTGGACTCCGCTGCAGGACGCCGAAACCGTTTCGTTGGAAGACACGAAAACCCTTGGAGCGCCCACGTTGGCGTTTCGCGGTCTGATCGACGATCAGCGTGTCCTGAAACTTGCGTTCAAACAGTTCGCCGCCTTTCGACAAGATCTGCTGAAATAAGAAATCACCCGAACTTGACGCTCCCGATGCGCTCAATGTGAACGCGTTTCGATTCGGTTCGAAGAACCGTGACGCGTTGCCGGGGGTGGTTGCGTCAAGAACGTGGCGAGTTCACAAGGGTTGCAAAGTCCGGACGCTACCAAAGAACCGACTTTGCGACCCTCGTGGGCTTGCCTCCTATCGTTGGAATTCAATTTGCTTTTCGAGACTGTAGCGAAAAAAGTTGTTGCCATTTGAATCTTCGGCCTGAAAGGCCATTGCATTTCAGCCCAAGGCAAGGCGTATTCGCCGCCGCCCTGGGAGGTCGGTCGTATTCATTAATCGCCGCCCTGTAAGGGCCGTGCCGAGCCGGTGTTGCATTGCCCTTTCAGGGCGAACATTTCCTGAGGGCCGCCAACCCAGGGCGACGTCTTCGGCTCTGCCCTGGGCTGTGATGCAATGCCCCTCCGGGGCGAAATCGATAAAACACCAACTTTTACGCTACACTCTCTGTTTTTTTCTCAAAACGATACGAAGATTCAGAATCCCTCAATGACAGCCACGAACAATCCCTCGCCGCGACATTCTCCCGTCGTCGGCATCGCCCTTTCGTTGACGTTTCTTATTATCGGAATTCTTCTCGCGGCCGCTTATCTGATTCGATCGGAGAACGCCCGGCTGCAAGACAAGGAGTTTCTCCAAAAACGCTTGGCTCAACTGGAGAAACCCGGGGAGGGAGAGATTCGGCGAGCCCGACCGCCGGCGCTCGTTCGGGTCGACGCGGCACATGTCGGCGAAATTCCGTCGATCCGAACTTTTCAAGGTCGTCTGCTCGAAATCAAGAACACGACGCTTTCCTCCGAGGTCACCGGATTGGTGTTGGAGCTTCCCGTCGAGGTCGGCGACGCCGTCAAGGCGAACGAAACGCTCATCGTCCGGATCGACGATACCTGGACGAAATTCACGCACGAAACCGCCGGACGGGAAATCGAGTTGCGATCCTCGATTCTCGACTACGAAAAGACCGAAATGGAACGGCTCCAGGAGCTGATCGAAAGCCGGGCCGTTTCGATCAGCGAATATCTGTTACAGGTCAACAAGACGGACCAGATCCGGACCAATCTCGAAATCGCGAAACTGGTCCGGAACGAATCCGCCGAAAAGATGAAACGCACGGAAATCAAGGCGCCGTTCGACGGATACGTGGTCTCCAAGATGACCGAAGTCGGTTCGCTCCTCACGCCGGGTAATCCGATCGTCCAGATCATTTCCTCCGGCGACATCGACGCATGGATTCCGGTCAACCAGACGGTGATCGACCGAATCGCCCTCGGCGACGAAATCAATGTCGACATTCACGATATCGGTCAGGTGAAGGGCAAAGTTCATTTGATCGTTCCATATGCTCCCTCCGATGGGCCCCGGATGTTTCCGATTCATATTCGCCTGCCCAATGACAAGGGCCGCCTGAAATCCGGGATGGCTGTTTCGGCCTTGGTTCCCGAAAGCGCCCCGAAGCCGGGCGTGATCGTTCCCGTCGAAGCCGTCATGGACAAGCCCGACGGCCAAACCGTCTGGGTCGCGACGATCGAACCGAAAGTGGAAGACCGTCCCTCCCGAGTCTTCGTTCATCCCGTTCCGGTCAAAATTTTGGCGCACGCCGTCGATTCCTGTTCGGTCCTCCCGGAAACCGACGAAGGGAAACAATTGCTCGTCGACAAGGCCCTGGTCGTCATCGAAGGTTCCGAACGGTTGACTTCCGGCCAAACCGTAACGATTAAAGAGGTCGACCCGAAATACCTCGAAAACCTGCCGACCGGTTCCGGGCACAGCGTCATCCGAAAAGAAACGGAAGAATAGAGTCGCGCTACGCGGCTAAAACGCAAGCGGATCACAAAACGGGTTCCGTTTGTCTCCTGTCTCCTGTCTCCTAACTCCATCCCATGGACATTATTCGCTTTTCGATTCAGAATCCCACGAAAGTCGCCGTTGGCGTTCTGCTGACGGTGCTGTTCGGTTTGCTGTCGCTGAACGCGGTGCCGATCCAGATGACGCCGGACGTCGAGCGGCCGATTATTTCCGTTACAACATCCTGGCAGGGACGGAGTCCCGAAGAGGTCGAGACGGCGATTCTTTTCGAACAGGAAGAGAAACTGAAATCGATTCAGGGCCTGTACAAAATGACTTCGACCGCGTCGCTCGGCCGGGGAAATATCGAACTGGAATTCAACGTCGGCTTCGACATGGGTCGCGCGACGCAGGAAGTCTCCAATCGATTGAACGAAGTCCGCAACTATCCCGAGGACGTCGACCGCCCGGTGATCCGTTCGTCCAGTTCACAGACCGACGAAGCGATCGCTTACGTCCTGATGCAGTCGCAAAACAATCCGGATTACGATGTCGCGGAATTCTACGACTACGCCGACCGGTACATCAAGCCGCAATTGGAGCGGATTCAAGGACTTTCGCAAATCGACATTTACGGTGCCCGAGAACACGAAATTCAAGTTCGTTTCGATCCGGTCGCGCTCGCGCAGTCCGGCGTGACGATCCAGGAATTTCAAAACGCGATCCGGGCGGACAACATCAACGAATCGGCCGGCGACCTGTCCGGCGGACGTACGGATTATCGGTTCCGCGTCGTCGGCCGCTTCGAAACGCTCGAACCGTTGCGCAACGGAATCGTCAAATACGTCAACGGTATTCCGGTCTACGTCAAGGACGTCGCCGACATTCACATGGTCCTCAAGAAGAGTTCCTATTTCAACCAGAGCAAGGGCCGCTCGTCGATGGTCATGGTGTTCCGCCGGGAAGTCGGCGCCAACGTCCTGACGGTGATCGGCGATATCAAGAAAATGCTCAAGGAACTCGAAGCCGACGGCGGACCGTTCCATCTGTACAAAAACGACCGCTATCAAATCCGTCCCCGATTGGCGTTCGACGATTCGACCTACATCAACAGCGCGATCAGGCTGGTCCGTGAAAATCTTTACTCCGGCGGCGTGTTGGCGGTTTTGATCCTGTTGCTTTTCCTTCGCAGCACGAGGCCGACGCTGGTCATCGCGGTGTCGATTCCGATTTCCGTGTTGGGAACCTTTGTCGTCCTTTACGTGACGGGACGTAATATCAACGTCATTTCGCTGGCCGGGTTGACCTTCGCCATCGGGATGGTCGTCGACAACTCGATTGTCGTACTGGAAAACATCGACCGACATCTTCACCTGGGGAAGAAACCGCTCACCGCGGCCTATGAGGGGACGAAGGAAGTCTGGGGGGCGGTGCTTTCTTCGACGCTGACGACGGTCGCCGTGTTCGCCCCCGTGCTGACGATCAAAGAGGAGGCGGGCCAACTGTTTTACGACATCGGCATCGCGATTTCCGGGGCGATTCTTTTCTCGCTGATCGTTTCGATTACGGTAATTCCGATGGCGGCCGTGTTCGTACTCCGGGAACAATCGAAACCGCGTTCGAAAGTCACGCAGGCGGCCAAATCCCTGTTCGGATTCGCTTCGCTCTGCAACAAGGCGGGAACGGGATTCGCCAATTTTTTGTACGCGATCATGGTTCCGAATTGGGCGGGCGTCTGGATCCGACTCCTCTGCGTCGTTATTATTACCGCTACATCGATCGTTCTGTGTATTCAATTGATGCCGCCGGCCAGTTATCTGCCGAACGGTAACAAGAATTTCGTGGTCGCGACGGTCAACACGCCTCCGGCCCTGTCGTATCGACAAAACGTGTTTCTCGGCCGTCAACTCCAGGATTCGCTCAAGCCGTATTGGGAAGCCCAATCGAAACAAGATCTCGAAGGACTTCCGCCGGTTATCGACATGCGAACGGGAAAATCCGTTTCCGATATTCCCCCGATCGCCGATACATGGACGATTTTCACCGTCAATGGAATCCGCGTCATGGCGACGAGCCGGGAAACGCAAAACGTCCGGCCGTTGATTCCCCTCTTGAATAATGCGATCAATTCAATTCCGGCATCGACCGGCATGTCGTCGCAAAGCTCGCTGTTCGGACGTCGTAGCGGCGGCAATATGGTCCAGATCGAAGTCACGGGAAGCGACATGACCCGGTTGAAAAGTTCGACGGAATATCTCGAAAGACGTTTGGAAGAAGAATTTTCCCAAGCGGGCGTTCGTACCACGCCGTCGAATTACAATTTGAACGGTCCCGAATTCCAGTTGGTGATCAACCAGCCGCGAGCCAAGGAACTCGGCATCGCCCTCGACCAGATCGGTACGACGGTTCGCGCGTTGATCGACGGCGTTTACGCCGGAGATTACGATTTCGAAGGCGAAAACATCGACCTGTACGTGATCCGCGACCCCGACACGCCGTTGACGCCGTTCACCGTCGCCGATTTGCCGATCGCCGTCAAGGGAAACGGCGGCTCCGAAATGATGATTCCGCTTTCGGAAATCGTCCGTTTCGTTCCGGCGGATTCGTCGCAACAAATTCGACGTTACGAACAGCAGCGGGCCATCCAGATTCAGGTCAGTCCGCCGGACGAAATGGCGTTGGAAGAAGCGCAGCGACGTGTTTACGCAATTTTCAATCGTTGCAAAGCGGAAGGGGGCGTCACGCCGGACATCCGCATCATGCTCGCCGGAAGCGCGGACAAATTGACGCAGACACGAACCGCGATGGTCGGACAATGGACGGGTTTCAACGCCGAATCGCTCTACAGTCTGCTGACGAGCCGGTTTTTCCTGTCGCTGTTGATCACGTACCTGTTGATGGCCGCGCTGTTCGAACACTTCGTTTATCCGCTCGTGATCATGTTCAGCGTGCCGCTTGCGATGACCGGCGGTATTTTGGGACTCGCGTTCGTCAACTGGCTCGATCCGATGCAGCAGATGGATACGCTGGCGATGCTCGGCTTCGTCATCCTGATCGGCATCGTGGTCAACAACGCGATTTTGATCGTTCACCAGGCGTTGAATTTCATGCGGGGATTCGGCGAATCGGAAGACGATATCGTCGAAAAAATGCCGTACCGGGAAGCAATCTGCGAATCGGTCCGGACGCGACTCCGGCCGATTTTCATGACGACGCTGACCAGCTTGTTCGGAATGCTTCCGTTGGTCGTTTTTCCCGGCGAAGGAAGCGAACTTTACAGAGGTTTGGGAGCCGTGGTTCTCGGCGGTCTTGCTTGTTCGACCGTGTTCACGCTCTTTCTGGTGCCGATGCTGTTCAGTCTGGTTCTCGACATGCAGCGTTTGGGACGCTCCGATTGACGCGACATAAGGAATGGGTGTAGAGTACAAAGTGTAGAGTGTAGAGTACCGTATTGGATGAATTGGCCGAATCGGTACTCTACACTGAACACTCTACACTGACTACCAACCGGGTATAAAACTTTCGAGCGGAAGCCTAAAGACATGAAACGATAAGGAGCCTCTCCAAAAAACGCAGCCGTTCACGGATCTTTTGAAGGGGGAATGATCCACCCCAACGGGGGGCAACAATGTTAGCTCCGTTGAGTTGAATTCGAAACACTCGACCACCCCTTTTTCGCAAACGCTCCCCCGGTTACCACGCCGCTCCGTTGACGTTCGTCGCTTGGAGCAGTTCGTCGAATTGCAGCGGCCAAAGTCGGACGCCGCTGTCGGTCAGGTCTCCCGAATTATCGTAGCTGAAAACGAGCCAGCGACTGTCCGGCGTTACGGAAAACTTCGTGATCGGAAGTGTTCGGTTTCGAATAATGATGGATTGTTCGTTTTCGAGCGTTCCTTCCAAGCTCCGAATTCGCAAACTGGCGTCGACTCCTTGGGAAATCAGTTTTTTTCCGTCGGGCGTCATCGCTAACTGACGAATCGTTCCCTGGTCGCCGTAAATCACCGTTGGCGGCTGAATCGGTCTGTCGAGCCGCTCTTTCGGCAACTTCCAAATTCGAACCGTCTTGTCGTAGCTTCCGGAAATCAAGCGTTCGCCGGTTCCGTCGACGACCAACGAGCTGATCCAGCCGAGATGTCCCTCCAAAACGATCGGCGGCGCCGACAAATTCGACGGCCTCCAAATCCGAATGGTGTTGTCACGGCTTCCCGTCGCGATCCAAGCGTTGTTCGGTGCAATCGCAAGGGCCGTGACATCCAACCGATGTCCCTTCAAAACCGTTTGCTCCGACCCCGGAAACGTTCCTTTCAGGTCGAAAACCCGGACCGTCGCGTCCTCGCCTCCCGTGACGAGCCAACGGGAATCGTCGCTGACCGCCATAACACGGATCGGTTTTTCGTGACCCCGCAGCACGATCGGCGACGCCTGCATCGTCCCTTGAAACGATTTCAAATCCCAGAGCCAGATCGCGTTCACGTCATGCTGCA
Source organism: Thermoguttaceae bacterium (assembly GCA_031548665.1). Classification (GTDB taxonomy): domain Bacteria; phylum Planctomycetota; class Planctomycetia; order Pirellulales; family Thermoguttaceae; genus WRKP01. The sequence goes on along the minus strand of JAVBQW010000053.1, from coordinate 1,002 downwards.
ACGGCGCGTTGGGCCCGTTTTCAATGACGCCGTTCGATTCCTGATAAGCGACCGTAACGATATCATTGGCGAGCGCCCGACGCAACGAATTCGTGAGCGGATCCGGTTGACGTTTCTTCATCGCATTCGCCAACGACGTGTTCGGCGGTCCTCCGTAGGCGACCAACCATCGGCCGTCCGGCGAAATTTGGAGATCACGAAGTCCTTGGACCGTATGAGGCAGAACGACGACCGACTCCGCCGGATTGCGAAGCGTCATGTTCCAAAGACAGATTTTTCCTTCGACCGTTCCGCCAATCGCCAATCGAAGATCCGGCGCGAAGAGCAATTTGACGAGCGGAGCGTCGACGACATCAAGTTTGAATCCTTCGCCGGCTCCACGATTTCGAAGGAAATCCCAAATCCAGACCGTCCGATCCGCTCCGCTGGTCAACAGCCACAGACCATCCGAACTGGTCGTCAGATTTTCGATCGGAGAGGATCCTTCCAAAAACGCCTCACCCCAACTCTGCATCGCGAAACACTGCCCCAAAATCCAATACGCCTCCGAAGGAACCGGCTGTTGAAGTTCCTGGAACCATCGAACCGCTTGGAGGGTCAACTGAAACCCTTTGGCATTATCCGACATGAAATGAATTCGAGCTTCCGCCAGCATGACCTGCGCTTGACGCAATCGCTCTTCACGGGTCAATGGACGAACTTCAGGCGTCACGGCGACTCTGCCAGGCGTGTCGAATGGATTCGAAATTCTTTCTTCCGGTTCCGGTTTTTTGGCTTCCAACTTCGGCGTTTTTTCTTCCAGCTCCGGTTTCTTGGCTTCCAACTTCGGCGTTTTTTCTTCCGGTTCCGGTTTTTTGGCTTCCAGCTTCGGCGTTTTTTCTTCCGGCTCCGGTTTTTTGGCTTCCAACTTCGGCGTTTTTTCTTCCGGCTCCGGTTTTTTGGCTTCCAACTTCGGCGTTTTTTCTTCCGGTTCCGGTTTTTTGGCTTCCAGCTTCGGCGTTT
>JAVBQW010000061.1:0-33928 GCA_031548665.1 Thermoguttaceae bacterium | reverse complement strand
CGGCCTTACGGGCACGCCGTCGCAAAACTCCTTCCACGAAACCGGAAAAGTTCAAATATGAACGCAGTCCTCGCGAGTGTTACGACGACGAGACCTATTGCCGGGCCGTGAAGCGAGGTTGCGTCCGAGCCGGTGTTTCGGCTTGGACACCGAATCAGCTTCGGCACACGGCGGCGACTTTCATCCGCGAAACCTATGGCTTGGAGGCGGCGAAAATCATCCTCGACCACCAGTCAGCGGTCACGACGGAAATTTACGCCGAAAAAGACGCAAAAATTGCCAAGAACATCATGAAGGAGATCGGTTAACATGAATTCAAACGATGCGATTTTCGCATGTCCGATCGACACTCCCGCTTTTTCACGGGAGTATCTTAATGAGGATATTCCTGACTTCCGAAGAATGATTTGCGATGGCATTCCGATCTCGGTTGATCGACGAGGGGATGGCGAAACCACCCTTCGGATCGGCGATCAGGAAATTTTTCAGGCCGACGCATTGAATAGGCTACTTGCGCAGTGTCATGCCGCCAAATTGAAATTCGTTTGTCACAATGCCGTTGAGGTCCATCGCACGGCAATACGAATGGCTTGCGAACATGACGACTGTCGAAACGCGGTATGGCGTTTGACCGATACCTATTCTTTGTGGGATATCGGTCTGTTCGAGCAGCGTCTTCGTTGGGCAACGGAAGGACGGGCCGCCGAATTCTCCGACATGCCACCGCATGAAGCTCTGATCGGTTTTTTTCTGAACCAGTTCAATCGTCTTGTGGCAAATCTGCAAATCCTGAAAAACGATGCTGTCGGGAGCATGATTTTTGCCGATCCGCCGCCGGAATCACCGTATATCGAACCGCCGGAACGGATTCTTGCCCGGCGATTTCATTACAAGGAGCGTCTGCATTTGTTTATCCACATGATTCGGGGATGGAAGCAATACGGGCCCGGCGGTATCGGCCTTGATGTTCAAGGTGCGATTACGGCTGATTATTTGTCGAGAAAGCAACACCGATTTACGGCGCAATCACGACAATTGCAAAATGCAAAGGACGAAATTCGCCGAAGAATCACCGGTGACGACCTCGAAGACTTTCGTAATCTATTTCAATTAAATACAACTTCTCATGAACCGGACGGTTCCCCGCGATATAAGCCGACGGCCTCAGCCAGGCTCGTAGAACTGTGGGACCGACTGAGTTCCGTGCGTCACAATGAAAGCGATGCGAATCGACGCGAGCAAAACCAAGCCCGCGTTCGTCACGAGCGATCGTATCCTCTGAGCCGAACCGCACGTCACGTGTCGCTTGATCCCAACCATTGGGATGACAGCATACCGACTACCGGCCCACTTCGTAATTGGGCGGATTATCATGCCGCATGCAAAATCGCTCATCACTGTGGGCAAGAGAGTCGAACAATCCCTTATGTTTCCATGCCTTACTTCAAGTCGGATATCATCGACTTCGCAAAGAGACAGGTGGGCGCTCGTCCGTTATTCGAGGCGGGAACAGGAAGAATCTTCCTTCAGCTTCGAATTCAGAATTTCGACATCCTTTGCTATCTCCATGCGACGGCTTCCATGTACGACAGCCTTTACAGGTACGGAGGTGTTTTGGAAGCGGAAGGTCCGTTACGTGCCTTGATCGCGGCAAAAAACGAGCGGACCGGAGATATGGTTTTTCCTCCTCCCGAAGTTCCACGAAATGACGAACCATTGGAAAGAAACGTTGCCGGTCGCCGTGTTTGTATTTGTGCGGATAACATTACGTCCGTCGGCAATGCGACTTTCATACCAGCGGAGACGTGGAACAATCCATCTTTGTTTCAGAGTTACGAATTTTTCGGGGCGACGAGGAGACAGCGGGACTATTTTCTGGCAGCGGCCCTTCGATTCCTCGTACCTCGGAGATTGTCTGCCAGAGAGCGTCGGCCTTCATGGAGCCGATCGAAAAAAACGGTACCAATTCGCCAGACTCGCGATTCGTTGGAACAATACGTTCAAGAAAATGAGGCGTCCCTTCCGAATTGGTTACGTGAAAACGAGCTCTACCTGAGATTGTCGGAAGCAATCGTCCATGACCATATTCGAGGTTATTCGATCCAAGCGACTTATCAGGATTTGCGCCATCGTTTTCCGCAATTGAACTCGCATTTTGACAGTGAAGAACAGCGCGACCGATGGATCAAGGAACGCATCGGGTTTCTTGCCATGAAAAGTTCGTATCACTGGAAATACGTGAATGAATTCCTTTTCACTCTTTTGCCAAAATGCGGAATTGACCCGTATCCCGTCTGGGAAGGTGACCGTGACGATCCGGATTACTCGCCGGACTTATGCCAAGCGGCGTTGTTGGTTGATGGGCGAATAGTCTACGCTTCGACGGAAAGGGATGATACCGACGATCCTTTGCTTCAGCGCGCCGGTTGGCGGGCGACGATTCGGAATACAATCCGAGGCGATGACGAAGAAGACCATCAGGAAATATGGAACGACTATGTGCTCAATTTTTGCAGTGAACCCCTTTTGGCGCGAAATATCTCGACCGAAAGAGGGAGCGAGGATGCGCATGACTTCTTTTTTCGAACGAACGCGACCAGCACGACGGGAAAACCGGGTCGACCTATTTTCGAACTGGAAAAACCCTACCTCGACTGGCAGGACTTGGCCGACGATATCCGCCGGGTAGTTGCCTACGAGCTGATCCGGCAAGGTGCCGAAGTCATTGCTGTTGCAGGCGATTCGTTCGTGGTGGAAGCGGAGAGCGATCGCCAGGATTTATACGGCGAGCGTTTTTCCATAATGGTCAAATCGGCGGTTGAAGCGATTATGGGAGTTACATGCGGTCATTACGGCAATTTTGTCGAAACACATTTTATGCCTGTATGGCCGAGACCTTCGAACGACGAGGTTGAATATGAATAGAGATCTACTAAATTGCACTCGATATTGAGTTTTCTGGTCTTTTCTTCATTTTTGTATTGACTTCCGAAAAATTGGGGTTAAAATTTCTTCAGAAGTTGGGGTTCGTTTCTATATGTTATATATATATGATCGAGCCTGTGAAAGAGTCGTATCGACAATGAGTTTCTAGTTACTCATTTGATTCGATCGCTCCCTTGATAACAGTATTTGTCTGTAAAGACATTTCCCAGCTCGCCCCTTCAAGGCCTACATTTAGGACATTCTGTAAAGCCGGGTTCTCCGTGCGCTTTGGGGTTTCTCTTTTGGTGATTTCTCGCACTGCTTTTTCTTTTGCTCTACCGGTTCGCTTGGTTTTACGGTTTGTCCATCAACACTGAATTGATGGAGACTGAAATGAACCGAAACGAAACAAACTTGCGGAGAGAGACGATGCTGCTCCGCACTAACAAGACTGAACCGCCTCAAATTTTGACGCTTCCCGACGCGGCTGCCTTGATTGCCAGTCGTCCGGGAGTCCCGACGCTTCATCGCTGGATTTCAAAAGGAGTTCGCGGTCATCGTCTGAAAAGCGTGATGATCGGCGGTCGGCGAATGGTCCTGATCGAGGATTTGGAGCATTTTCTGGCCGCCCTGAACGGCGAACCCACGCCGGAAACGGTCGTCAAGAACGATAACAGCGACTTGGTTACAGTGCTTTTAGGCGGCGGAGGAAACAAATGACATCAATAGTACGAAAACTCGCTCGCCGGATCATTTGCTCCCTTGCTGTTACGACAACAAAGCCCTGTAAGAGCTGGAACTCGAACAGGGCGATTACACCTCGAATCGCGAACGGAAAGGAGGGTACTCCAATGATAATGTAGCCGACACGTTTTAGCAAGCCTAAATCGCGAATTTCCTCAGACTTTCAAGATTTAGGCCATTCGTTGTCTTTGCGGTTACCGTCCCGAACGTTGTCTGCGATCGCGGTGCGTACCGATGCAGAGAAGTATCGTTTGTTTCAAAAATCCAGAATCATAATTCACCAAAATGTCAAAAAACATAAAAACTCGTACGGATAAAGAATCATGTCTCAATGGCATGGTTCCGATACCGATACCCTGGACGCCGGAGAAGGGTAAGGTTTTTTTCAAGGAGATCGCGATTGTGATTCCCGATCAAGGAGGACTGAACGAACGGTCTTTCCACGCCTCAATCGCGGCAAGTGACGGCGTGACAACCTATTATTTCGAATCGTCGTTCTTCATGGACTTCATGCGACACCATCGCGGTCTCACGTTCATCTATCACGGCGCCGCCTCCTGTTTGCATTTCCTGCAACAATCTGTCGGAAGCGAACTCGATCTGTATCGAGATGTCGAAGAATGCCGCGTGTGGTGTACGGAAATATTGGATCGTTTGCTTCGGCTTGGTCTAAATGGTGACCCGGCGTCGGATCGTCAATCTTTCGAAACATGCTGTCAACGTTATCTGAAGAAAGACGTAACCACGGCGACTTCGGACTCTTCGTGTCGAAAAAACACCGAAGGGCGTCAAGGTGCCCCCGAACAAATAGACGAGCTAACTCTTGAATCGGTGGCTCGAAAGGCTTTTCACATTTTTCAATTGTTTCAGTATTTTCGACAGGCATTCAAGGTTCTTAACAGTCGGGTTTCCAGGGAAACGTTCGGATTTGTCGACAATGATCATTTGTTGAAGATGATCCGACGCTTCGGTGTTCAAACTCACCATATACAGTTGATGGCGGATATCGTATTCCGTCACGTGACCCATTACGGAATTTGGGTCGACGTTCACGGAGGAGTCGCATTACGTGAAAAGTTGAAGTGCTGGCAACAGCGTCTTTCCGAACGGCTGAAGCGACGCGGATATGTTCCCGGCAAAAAAGGGTGTTCGAAAAAACTTCGGAAGATATTGAAATCCATTGAAGAAACACATCCCGAAATTTTGTTCGACCGGTCGCAAAACGGCGACATTCGTACTTCCGCCGAAAGCCTGAAACCGTTTGCGTGTATCGATCCATTCGTTCGTCATTTTTTACGATACGGCAAAATCTCTCGTCTTCTCGCAACATATCTCAACAAAATGGATAAACCCCGCCTGCATCCGACGTTCGATTGCCTGAAACGGACCGGACGGTCATCGGCTTATGGAGATATTGCCGCTCAGAACATTCCGAAAAAAATCCGGCGGCTTTTGATGGCTTCCCCTGGGTATGTATTGGTCGCTGTCGACGTGAAGGCGGCTGAAATAAAATCGCTCTGCCAAGCCTGTCTTTCACAATTTGCCGGATTCTCGGAGATGGCCGATATTGACGATCCGCATACCTATCTCGCTGCAAGGATATTGGAAAAAGATATAGCGGGTGTTACGGAAGCCGACCGTGCCAAGGCCAAAGCGATCAACTTCGGCCTGCCCGGCGGCATGTCGGCTTCCGGGCTCAGCCGTTATGCGAAAAAGAAGTTCGGTGTCGACATGTCTTTGGAAGAGGCGGAGGGCTTCATCAAGGAATGGCGGGCGGCTTTTCCGGAAATGGATTACTTTCTCCGGGAAAAGAATATCGGCACTCGCATTACCGGGTTCCTCGGGTTGAATACTTCGGATTACTGTGACATCATCGGACGGGAATACCAAACGAATCTGGAGCCTCGCACAATCGGCTGGAGGTGCCACGCTGTCATTTCGGGAAAACCACTCGATTTTTCGGAGAACGGCTTGATTTCCGAAGAGGAGGCCGATTACTTCTGGAATACCATCCATCGCCATATCGACAAATTCCCGTTGAAATACCACCCTTCGATACGTAATCGCCGCAGCTCGCGGGAACTGGGCCGCGAACTGCGCCGTTTGGCCGAACCCGGTTCGGTGATTACCTTGACGGGACGTGTTCGTGCCAATGCCGATTACCGGGCCCGTCACAATACGATTTTTCAGGGACTTGCCGCCGACGGAGCCAAGCTCGCTCTCTGGAAACTTTTTCGCAATGGTTACAAGATCGTCAATTTCATTCACGATGAAATCGTCGTCGAAGTTCCGGAAGGATCGGACACCGGGGAAATGGAACGGCTGATCCTCGAAGGAATGGCTGAAGTCATGCCCGATGTTCGAATCGAATTGAAGTGCCGTGTCGACCGGCATTGGTCGTAGTAATGTACAAAAACAGAACGGGAGAGCCGTTTGTACCGACTCTCCCGTGAATCCATCCACCCCTTTGGTTTTCGGTGTAAAGGACACCCATATTATATCAGATGCACCAATTATTATCCAGCATTGTGCCTTGCGAATCTCGACATTTTCTTTCGGCATCCCACCGGAAGGAATTACGAGATTCCGGTTTGTCGGACGAAACGATTTCCAACAATAATATTCGGACGATATGTGACTTTCGTGAGGTTCGTGCCATGCTCGGTATGAAAGCCGACGGCCCCGATCTGCCGAGTGGAGAATCGCTCTCTATTCCGTTTTATGATTGGGAGGGAAATCTTTTGCCGTTTTTTCAAGTCAAATTCGCCATTCCGAGGATTCGGCTCAAAGACGACGGTACGGAACAGACCGTCAAATACGAAAACCCTCGCGGGGTTCAAGCAGTTCCCTATATTCCTCGCGAGACGGTTTCCAGAATCAAGGATGTTGTAATCCCGATCTATTTTGTCGAGGGGGCGAAGAAGGCCTTGAAAATGACACAGGAAGGATTTTCTGCCATAGGTCTTACCGGCATCTCAATGTGGTCGGCCCCTCGCAAGAAGAGTAAAAAGGGACATTCCATTGGACAACGAAGTCTTCATCGCATGCTGGCCTCGCTCCCGCTTAATGGACGAACCGTTTATATTTGTTTCGATCAGGATAAGAAGCGTAATCCCGACGTCCATCGCGAAGCCGCCGAATTCGCGCGAGTTCTCGAAGACCACGGTGCGATCGTACATATCATCGCGCTTCCCATCGCCTGGAACGAGAAACTGAAGCGGCATGATAAACAAGGGCCGGACGATTACCTCCTTCGGCATTCTCCCGAGGAACTTCGTCGATTTATTGACGAACAGATTCGGCCGCGTGAGGAACTTCCTTTGAAAGAATACCGGCGAAGGCTCCAAGAAGCTCAGTTGAGAGATTTATCGCCCGGTCTCAAAGCTAACACCGCTCCTCCCGGCTCAGGAAAATCATACAACGAAATAACGCGGGCCCTCCGAGGGGAACACACATTGTTCCTTGTCCCGACGCATTCTCAAGAGGAGGACCTGATCAAATCGGCCGGAGAACGCGGACTCCGTATTGTTCCTTTTCCAAAACGGAGTGCAAATAATTGTGATCGTTATTCGGAAATCAAGGATGTCGAGGAACTTTCCCTGAATTCGACGGACATTGTTTGCTCTGGGTGTCCCACTTGGAATTCCTGTCGATATCGCGAGGAATTGGAGGATGCGAAACGAGCCAGGGTCGCCTGCGCCACGCACGAGCGTTTTCGGCGGGTCGGGAAATCGCTGACGAGGGGCAGGGACTCCATTGCCGTCCAAGAGGATGCATTGAACGTCCTTGCCGCGACGATTCCAGCTTTTCGCGATGGAATCCGTCAGTTGGAATCGCTGCTGTATTGGGGACGTTTCAACGGATTTAACACCCCCTTTTATCGAAATGCCGTTTTTTGGTGTCGCTGGCTTCTCCATGTCCTGGAAAACGCGGCGGAAACAGAGAAATTTCCCTGTCCTCGAAAAAATCTCGGTACGCAAGACCGGGATCGACGGACTAAGCATATCGATCGGAAACTCCATGATCTGATCAAAAGCTGCCGGGATCGGCAAACTCAGCGTCACAGCCCTTCGGAAAAAGTCCCTGAAGAACCGCTTGAATCGAATTGGGTTCCGAGGGAAAGAGAGGCTCCCGTGAAAGAAGGTCGTCTTCCGTTGGGGACGTTGACGGACGATCTTCGGGAAAAATTCTCCCCAGAAGCGATCCGATTCCTTGTCCTGTTGTTGAGCGGTCGCTTTGCCCGCGTTTACGTCAAAGTTCTACGTTCTCCCGACGAACCTCCGGTTACTTCCCTCGTCGGCGTTCAGGATGCGCGATTCTATAAGAATGCGATTGTAACGTTCGCCGATTCGACCCTGAGTATAGAGCTTCTTCCCGTGGAATTTCAGGGGAAGGTCGGTGATCTTGCCCCGCAAGCCGGGATCAAGAGGCATCAAGATGTCGTTCAGTACCCGGACGACGTGACGAAAAAGACCTCTCCCCAGCGATTTGTCCGAATCGTTCGTGCTATTTTTCGTCAGTACCCGAATGCGGCAAAAGTCGGCCTTATCACGCAGAAATGTTTGAAGGGGGCTCTCGACCTCCTGACGCCATCCGAGCGAGAACGGATCGTTAAGCTGGACCATTTTCGTGGTACGGAATCGAGAGGAAGCAACATCTGGAAGGACGCATGTGATCTTTTGTTGGTGATCGGAACTCCACGCGTTCACCAGTCGGCTATCGAGGATTTCCTACTTCAGACGGGGCTACACCTCGCTTTACGTCGTGGGAGCGAATGGGCGAAAACCGATTACTGGTCCGGTCGATCCCCTGACGGTAAACGGATAACGAAGGGATTTCGTGACCACGACTGGAACCGCGTCTATCGTTATCTGGTCCATTCCGAGTTGATCCAGAGCATAGAGCGTAGCCGGTCGATCTGTAAAGACGGCATTTCCGACACGGTGGTCGTTACGACGGAGGAGTTGGGATACCCTATTATCGACGCCCCCCTGCCGACGCTCAACGACCGGATCATGGAGGTGGCGATCCGGGTATATGCGGCCTTTGGGGGGATTGCATTGAAAAACATCCCCAAAGAGGACCGCCGAGGGGGCTACGTGGCATGGTTCCGAGAGTCCTATCAACGGCTAATTCCCGCTTTTGCTTATAGAGACCCTATTATACAAAAGCGGGAATTAGCAGCCGAATCGTGCCTCGTGGGCCAAGCCATCGCCAAAATGACGGGCCTTTCCAAGACAAGCATTTATCGGGATCTGGAAAAGATGCGAAATCTGGGATTAATCGCTCGCAAGGGGAAACATGGCGGTTTCTACCTTACAGAAGAGAACTGGACCTATTTCCGCGAAGTGACCAAGCAACGTCTCAAGTCGGCAGGCACGGAGGGTGAGCGGTTTCGGCGACGAAGGAGTCGGTCGGTCCCGGAATGCCCGATCAGTCCCGAGGAGCTCGAAGCGGTCAAAGAGCTTCCCGATTTGTTCTGAATTTGCCGCCGCCGAGGTGTTCCGGCAGGATACTTCGGCGGCTCTTCTTTGGGAATCGATCTTCTCGGCACACGTTTTGAGTATCCGTTTTCCCGATCTGATAAAATACGGTCATGTTCCCGCATCGGACGGGAAGTCCCTTCAATTTTTCGAGGAGAATAGATCATGACGGAAACATCTGAAAGAACTCCCGTGTCGGAAGAAAGCCGGTTCATGGAGTACCTGAAGAAGAAACTGTTCGAAGACGGCAATTACGTCAGCCAGGCCGATTTGAACCGCCATAGGCTTGACAGTAAGGAATCGGCACGCCGTCATCAGGTCACGCCTCGTGATCGCAGGGAAAACAAAAATCTCGACATCGCAATTCAACGCGATCTCATCCTGTTGATCCGTCAGTTTCGCATACTGTCCCGGATCAGGAACACCTGTTGGGAGAACATAATGGAATTGAGGCTCACGATGGGGTTATGGAATTGGATCGCCGGGAACACCGTCCCTTCCCTGACTCGTAGAATCCAAGAGTCGGGTTACCATATGAGACGGCCGGTCACCTGCGAGAGACGGATGAAAGAGCTCAAAAACCTGCTCCGCGGCGAGGAGGAAAACGACTGATGGACCACACCGCCCCCCGCCTGCCGTCCCTGACGCGGGAGAGTTTTTCGCTCGATCCGTTTCCGATCGTCAAAGCCGATGCCTATCATTTCAGTCTCAAGGCGGCGAAACATTCGGACGCCGAACTCGATGAAGTCTGTTGCGACTTCATCGAGATGCAAATTCTCGTCGAGGAGTTTCTCACCCTCTTCCGCCGGATCGACAAGGCTGTCCGAAAAGGCAACGGAGGAATTCCGGGACTTCTTCGGCTGATCCGGTCCGACCTCCTTGCCGTCGGATGCGGTCTCATTCGCACTTTGAGACGGACCCGTTTCGGGCCGTTCTTTCCCAAAACCCGGCGGCGATTCTCCCGGCAGATTCGGTACGCCGTCACGAAGGACGAGCCGAAAAAGTCGTCTCCCAAGCCGCCGAAACAAACTTCGCGCGGCTGGCAGACGCTGGAGCAGTTCATTCAAGAAGGCGGAATGACGCTAAATCAACCCGCTCCGTCTCAAGATGTACCGTTGTTGAGCGAAGCTATCGCAAATGGTGGCGAAAAAACGTCGATTCTGGCTCAATCCGCGTCTCACGCCTCTTTTTTTTGCCCAAATTCACGACCGACACACGCTCATTGGCGTTCCGAACTGACAAAAATTCGCACAATTATAACGGAAAATGAAATCTGAAATCGACTTGAATTCGCCCAAGACCGGACAAGTACGGGACTTCCTGCTTTCGCGGTTTCGGTTTCACGAATTTGCCACATACGAGGTCGAAAAGCGGCGTCGAAAGACGGTTCCCCGCCCTTGGATCAATCCGCCGGGCGCGATTTGCCTCGGTCCGGCGAACGAACCGAGATGGAGGGGAGCGATCAATCACGTCTTCCGTCCTTCCGACAGTGAGCTGTCCCACTGCCCACGATGCGACCGAAACATTCGGATTTTCCGCAGGCGACTCGGCGACCAGTGGATGTGCTGTCCTCATTGCGGTTTCGGTGCCGACGTCCCCGGTTACGTCGCGGAAATGCTCCGCGTTCCCCTGCATGATGCCGTCAAATATCTCGCCCATCAGCATCGACTCAAATTCGTCGACGAGCGTGAGATCGACCGTTATCTCGCATGCCGGGCGACGTACGAACGATTGGCCCGGCTTCTGCAAGAACGTTTCCGTCACAGCTATTCGCCGAGCGATCCCGACGCCGCCCACGGTCTGAACGTCATCCAACTGGAACGACTCCTGACCAAGCTCGACCTGTTGGCTTATCTTCCCGGCGGCCCGAACGTCCGGTTTCACGCCACGCGGCGGGACGGGTACAATCACCACCCTCCGGTGTACGACGATCGGGAACTGCCGTTGGAATGGGAATCGCCGCTGAATTATCAGGCCGATTTCTTCGCCGTCGAAACCGCACGAAATGTCGAGTCGTGGTTCTTTCCGAATCTGCTTGATCCTGAAACGAAAAAGGTCAAGCCCAACACCTCGCCGAACCGGTTGTTCAAAGGACTCGACTGGGACCTGGTGCTGGTCGTTCCGCTCCAGGACGTGCCTGGTCATTTTTGCGGCGTTCTCTGCATCGGCCGGGAAGGCAACTATCCGGACGATTATGTTCTACGATTGCTGCCCGACTACGACGGTCGCTCGGACAATCCCGGTCTCCTGATTCCGGCAAAGAATTTCCAGGCCATGTCTCGATTGGAAGCCCAGGAAAGTGAACTCCTCGCGACGACGAATCTTCTGCACATGATCCGTATTCAATTGAAATTCGACGGTCCGTCACAATGTCGCCATCCGTTGATCGGCTGGATCGATCGGCTCGAATCGGCACCGTCCGTCCTGCCGAGTGACTGGAGCCCTTTCCGTTCGATAAAGAGGAAGACATTCTGGATTCAAGGCTACGATCCCGTGATGATGCGAACCGTCGTCGAACAGGATGGGCATATCATTGAATACGACATGAAGTCGCCGTATCCTTGTCCGATGCAGGAAGGTCTTCATTCTTTCCGGCCGAATCCCGTTGCGCTGATGAAGATGCGAGTCGACGCCGTTCCGTGGCGAAACTATCTGGACGACCGCCTTTCCATGATGTCGCCGAAAGATGCCACCGCAGAACTCCTTCATGTTGCCGTCACGCCAAAAAAATTCGAGCTTCTCTTGGCCCAATTACCGAAGTCCACGCAAAAACAGGCCGTCAAGCGAATCGCCAAGCACGATCAGTCCGTGTTTCGGGTTGGTCGTTATGAAGTCGTCGAGGAACCGGCAGGCTTGTTTCGCAAAACGATGAAACAAAAATCGCCGTCCTTCGTCAGCGATGTCGTCTGTCGGATCGACAGCGTGTTCTACGATCCACACCGGACCAAGCGAATCTATCGCGGTCGAATCCAACATGAAGGAAAAATTTTTCGCTTCGATATTCCCGCCGGTGAATTCGACCGAAACGCGATTGAATCCGTCAAAACCCTCGTCGAACGAAAAGGGCTGTCGGAACCGATATTCCGTTGCAAGAACCGTTTTTACCGACAGGTCGTCGAGGCGATGAGCAAACAGCGGCCCGTCCATCCGATTCATTTCGTCGGCTGGAACGGTAAGACGAAAACCTTCGAACTCCCGCAGTTTCGTGTCCTGCGAAAACGGGGCGTCGTCCCGACACCGGATCGAGCGAGAATGCTGCCCGACGATTTTCCCGCGAAGTTCATCGGTCTGAACGTTTTCAGCGAACAGCCCGTGATCGGCATGTCCGGCGCCGCTTTCGACTCGATCCCGTTTTACGTCGGTCTCTTATCGCTCGCCCTGCGTCCGATGCTCGGAGAACCTCGTCCGGCTTTTGTCAGTGGCGGCGATTTCAATATCCTGAGCCGCATCGTCCAAAGTCTCGGTATGTCCGCCGTCACGATCAAGAACGACGACGACGTCAAACGTGTCCTGAACCACAACGCCCGGCACCGCTGGCCGATCCTCGTCGCGGGAGCCTTCGAAAACAAGTCGATGCACATCTGCCGAATGAGCAAGGAGAAGAGCGGCTCGACCGTTTTCTACCTCGACGATCCGAAGCAGGCTCGCTCCGCCGCTCTGTTCCATTCCGATTCGGAACCGATTATACTGCCGTCCGCTGGTCCCTGCGATGAACTTTATTGGCAGGATCGCTTACCGGTATTGGCCGCGATTTTCTTCCAGCGGCTGGCGTATTATGTCCGCAACCGCCCGAGATTCCATTCTCCGAAAACCTTTTTCCAACAGGAATCGGCCGGTTGGGAAAGGCATTTTCGAGCCGCGATCCCCCACACCGACGGTCCGTGACACCCGTTTTCGGCGCTCTGCTACAATGAACCGGTCGAGGCAAACCTGCCTTGGCCTGTTTTTCGAATCGGGAAAATTTCAAAAAATATAATTTGACTTTTCTGATATGTTTTTTATATTGGTAGGTAAAGTATATGAGTGTACGGCGTACACTTAACGAGGAAATTTTTTCGATTGATTGCGGCATGAAACGAGCGAAATCCAAAACGTCACGATGCTGTCCGATTCAGGCGTTTTTGGAAATCGTGTCCTCAAAATGGGACTGGTTCATCTTGTGCCGATTGATGAATGTGAAAAAGTCGGGATTCAACGACTTGAAGAAATCGCTTGGGATTTGTGAAAAAATGTTGAGTCAGCGATTGGAACGATTACGACGGCGGGGGATTATCGAAAAGAAAAAAATACCGTCGAAAAGAACCATCCACGGTTCGCAATACTCACTGACGCCGCTCGGAGAGAAATTGGAGTCGATCATGGAGAAGATGGCCGCGGACTGGATGAAAGAATACAAAGAACCCGGAAATCGCAAAATTAAAAAAGAGGAGCCTGAAAAGACTCCCCGAAAAAAAGATTAAACGGATTACCGATTTATCCGGCCCACGGAATCAGCAGCAGGAAGAGCAGGAGCAGATTGAACAGCATTTTCAGGAAACCCGGCGAAACGGCGGAATTCGCCTCCGCTTCCGAAAACGCCTTGGTCATCCCTTCGAATGCCTGGCCGATCACCTCTCCCGAATCAGCCCGAACCGCGACACCGCAACAACAGATCACGAAAAATACAAACAGGAAAATCAGGATCGGCACCCAAAGTTGCCGTCGGATTTTCCACCGATCTTTGAAAATCAGGAAAAATACACCCAGTCCGAACAGGCCGAGGAGAACGGCGTAATCGCTCCGAAACCCGGTCGATACGGCAATGTTTCCGACTTTCGGAACAACGGTCTCAACCACTTTTTCCGCCGTTGCCGTCGTTACATTTGAAGCGGCTTCGACAAACGGTTTCGGCTGTAGCGCAAACGTCGTCAACACCGTGCCGGTCGCCACGACGCCTTTGTTTCTCCAGAGCCAGCCCGAGACGGCATCACCAGCCTTGCCGACCGTTGCCGGAAGGCCCGATGCGATCTTGACGGCCTTCGATCCCATTGCCTTGACCGCCTGAACCACTTTCGGTGAAACCGCTGCCTGAGCGGGTACGTACAAGCCGACGAGTAGTATCGCCGCCGTGAACATCAACATGATTTTTTGCATTTTTTGCACAAATCCTCCTTTCCGTTGAGAGTTATCGATTACACAAGCCCCGGTAGTCGCACATGGAACACGTCCAGCCGGGCCGATAGTTGTACACGCCATCGTTGATCGAATCCAAATACTCGCGGCACAGATCGAAGAACTGTCGACGCTGCCAATCGCCCCGTTCGCCAATGCGGTAGGAGCAGATTTTCGGCGTCTTCGTTTTCACCAGTTGCCGAATTTCCGTTTCGACATTGGCGTACCCGTTCGATTCCAGAAGCAGCGAGTACAGCGTGAGTTGAATAGAGTGAGCCTGTTCGCAAATCGCCGAGGCAGCCGCTGCCGTCTTGAAGTCGACGACGAGCGGTGTTTCGGCCTCCTGCAAGACAAGGTCCACGATTCCGTACAACGGTACGCCGAGGTCATCGCCGGTGGTCGGATCGATCAGCGGAGCTTCAAGGGACGCTTCCATTGCGACGATCCGTTCAGGCTTGTCGGCGTATTCGCCGATGTAGGCCCGAACGAGATCAACCGCTTGCGTCCTGCATTTCTCGGTCTCCGCCGTCGAGTCCCAATCCATCGGTTCCTCTTCCAGCGTTGCCGTCCACGACTGGACAACAAAGGTATTCGCGTCTTCGGTCGTCGGCGTCAAACCGATTTGCCGATTACGATAATACGCTTCGAGAGCCCCATGAACGGCTTTTCCCAAGAAGAGATTCACGTTGGTCGGCGTCTTGATTTCATCGACGTACCGGAACCGGAACGCCAACGGACATTTCGCCCAGAGATTCAATCGCGAGGCCGAGATGTACGAGAACAGTCCCGTCTCACGCGGCTCGTCGAGTTGAAGGAGCGTTGTCATTTCGCCCCCTTTCAAACTGCCGAGAGATCAAGCCGACCGGCTTTGACCTCGCGAAGGGTGTCGATCAAATTACTCGCTTCCAAGCCCGACAACGCCGTGAACGGCTTTTGGTACATTCGCTGGCAGAGGTTTTCGAGTTTCTGATTCGAAAAACCTTTGACCTGTCCGGCCAAACGCTGAATGTACTCCCGTTGTTTCGACGAGGGGCCAAACGAACCGCGACCGTTGGAAGCAGACGTATTGCTCGTCGAAGTCGGTTGTTCCTGCGGCGTCTGCTTCGACTCCTGTTGCGACTTCGCCTGGTGATTGCGAAGCTCATCCTCGACCGCCGAACGACACGCCGCATAAGCCTCTCGGACGCGGCGATGGAATTCCTCGGGCCGATCCAAAGCCGCGTTGTCGAGCTCCAGTTCGAGATTGCATTGCGACCCCGCCGAGCCGTAATCCGGCAGCCCGATCTTCTTCGAGATACCGACGTTGAGTTTGATTCCCATGATTTTCCTCCATTGTTAAAGTTTGAAAAGGAAACGATAAAGAGCCGGGGACGCAAGTACTCCGTAGTCCCCGGATGAACCGACTATTACACGTTCTGCAACTGCTTGAGCGAAGCGATGGTCGCCCGCATCAAACGGTTCTGTTTCCGCTGCTGTTTCAGGTTTCGTACCAGACGTCGGGTGATACTCAGCGTATCGGCAAGCGTCTGGCACAGTCCCTCGGAAGCGGCGATCACGTCCATCTGTTCAACCGTTGAAGTCGACGACTTCGCAGTCGGATGAACACGTCGAGTCGGAACCGGATCATTGGTCTTCGCTTTGACCGGCTTGTCGATTTTCGACGGAATCGACGTCTTGACATTCGACGTCAACACCGTGATCTTGTCGACTTCGACTTTCGGTTCGTCCCCTTCGAGCGGCATGATGATGAACGTCTTGCGATCTCCATATCCGATCAGCGGCGTTCGATCCTTCGGATCAAAACCGATTCGATTGATACCGAAGTCGAAAGCGTTCTTCAGAAAGCGACGATTGACCGACATCATCACGTTCGAACCGTCGCAGCGGGATTTTTCCATGCGGAGCTCGGTCGCGGTTTTCTGCACGGTATCATGTCCCCGAACAGAAATTCGATCTTTCAGTTCGACGTAAATCGGCGACTCCTTGTCCAGCTTACCCGGCAGATTATCGAGCCTGTCCGAAACGAAAATTGCATCGGACGGATCGACGTGCAGCCAGGAATGTCCGCCGATGTCTCGCGTGAACTGATCCAGCAACGGAAACTTGCCGTCGATCTCTTTAAGCCAGAACCGAACCAGTCCGACTTCAAACATGATCCAGCCGCCCTCAAAACCGATGCGAACCGTGTCGGTCCGATTCTGAAGCTCCTTCGTACCGAAGATTTTCGTCGCTGGACAAAGAACGTCGTTCTCCCACGGGAAGGAGAAGCCGTCCTGAATGAGAGCTTGCCGTCCATCGGTCGAAACGATCTGGGCCTTCGAGCCCCGCAGGCAAATCGAGCCGAGCGAGTAACGGGAGTTCTCCGAATCAACGCATTTCCCCGCATCGGCCAAAGCGTCGAACATCGAGATCGGATGCGCAACGGTATTGTCCGGCGTCGTCGGAAGTCGTTTGTCGATCAGTCCGATCGAGGGAACGGTTTTCTGTTGCGGAATGCCGTTGACATTCCACGAAAGCGAAACAGTATTCCCGTTGACATCAATCGAGATGCTGTCGTTCTTCTTGGAAGCGAATTCTTTGACGGTCGCCCAAGGAAGAGTAAACGGTTCAATAACATCGATCGACGGAGCGGTGAGCGTCAACACGGCAGTACCGGAGAACGCAGCGATTTGCAGACCGTCCGCACACGGAGCGAACGCGATCGTTGTCGGAAGATCGCTGGATTTAACCAGTCTGGAAACGAGTCGCTCGAACCGATAAAGGTCGGAGCGGTTGACAAAAGTTTTCATGGGATTGTCCTTTTTTGAAAATGGGTTATTATTGTCAACAGATGTCGCAGATGTTCGCAGATATTTTTGTTCACTATCTGCGTTTATCTGTTCCATCTGTTGAAAAATCAAAGCACTTCGTCGAGCGGCTCGATCTCGCTGAGCATGAGATTCAGAAACTCCAGTTCGGCGTTGATCGCGTCGTTCCGCTTATCGAACGGTCCGAGCCTTGGGCCGTCAACGGGAGAAAGATCAGCGGTCCATTGCCCCGATTCATCCGGCTCGACATGCGATACCCGACGAATTTGCGGTCTACCAAACACGCCGTAGTCGAACTGGTCCGAGTAGATGCCGATGAACACGCCGGTCGGTTTAATCACGATTTCCATTGGTCCCTCCGCGTCGAATAAGGTTACGGCGTGGGCGATCGACCATCATGCCGTCGAGGCTGGCCTGTACACGCGAAAGCTCGCTGGAAACATGTTGCCGAAGCGATTCGCTGTTACGCAAATCGTTCGCCGTCGTGTTACCAACGATACGTTTCACGTCACTGACCATGCGATCAAGCTCATCGGACGATCCGATGTTGAGACGTCGAAAGCGTTCAAAAAACTCGACGAGGTTCGTGACGACCGTATCCCGGAAAATTTTGGGCTTGCCGTCGTCGTTTCCCGTCAAACGGTCCGTCAGGTGTTCAACGAGTTTCGAGAGTTCGCCAAGGAAAGATTCTTCGGCCAAACGAACGGCTTCATCGAATCGGGTACGAGCCCGTTCCGACTCTTGACGAAAAAGCGGCGGCGACAACATACGCAAATAATCCGGGGCTTCGACGTTCGGGTGATCGACGGACACTTCGAAGAGGCCGATCATGCTTGCTGGATAATCGTCCGAATTATACAGCCGTCCCAAACGATTCCTGGCCGCTTGCCGGAGTTCATCGTAATGGTTGTCGAGTTCCCGTTCGGCATCTCGCAAGTCTTCTCGCAGCGAATTCATCGTCGCTGTAAAGCTGTCGAGGTCACGCCGCTTGATAAGCCGGATGCCCGGTTCAGGAAACGGGAGCGACGAGTTTCGCCAAGTCGTCAGGATGTTGCCCCTGACCGCGACCAACTTTTTCCAAGCGGGGTGCTGGGTGTCGAGCAGTTTCTTGCCCATGGAAACAAACTTCGATTCGGCGTCGAACATATCGGCGGCCCGGTGCTTCTGGGAAGCGGTCACGGAGCGGCGAGTACCGAACCATTTGACTTGCAGACGGACGGTCGCCATCGACGCTTGCAGTTCCTCCCCGAACGAACGCGTCGTGTTCGTCGGAGGTTCAAACAGTAAAGTGGACATAATTGGTCCTCATTTCGGGTTGAAAATGATTGTTTAGCCGAGCGTCCTAGACGCCGGCGAATCAGGATTGAACGAATTTTCCGGCGAGTTCGGCGAGTCGCCGATCACGCCGAATTTGTCGCCAGAGTCGGAGCCGCCGTTGACGTTTCTGTTCTTTATGATCCGGTTCGTACAGCTCGAAGCCGAGCGATTCGATGGTTTCGAACTCGTCGCCGGTCCGCTCGGCAAGATGTTGATAAAGTTCTTGTTGGGTCATGGAATTTCTCCAAAAAAGTGTAAGTGAAACGAAAAACGCCCCCGTTGAAGAAGGCGTTACGAAAAGTTCAAGATGCGGATTCGGTCAAGCAACCGCCCCTGAAGGCGGATCGTTGCGACGAATGTTTCGGCGGGTCGACTGACGATGCTGATACATCCCCGGTCGGGCGGCGTCGAGACTACGGCCCGAAGCCCATGTTCGCAGAGCATGAATCGATTCCGAAGCCGTATTCGCAACGGGAACCACGTTCTGAGCCGCTTCCGTCAAGGAAACATCGAGCAGCTTCGAGAGGCGGCAGCAGGCTTTGATTTCCGCTCCGGTCCAGTCGTCGTCGACGGGCCGCTTGGGTTTTTCAATGCCGTATTGATGTTCGTAAATCGCCCAGATTTGATCACGAGCCGCCTTGTCCGGCAGGTCGACGAAAAAAATCCCGTCGAACCGTTCGGCCCGCGTAAACTCCGGGGGAAGCTTCGAAATGTCATTTGCCGTACAAACGACAAAACTATCGCTTTCGCGATCGTTGAGCCACTGCAACAGACTACCCAGAATCCGTGCGGAAACACCACCATCGTTTCCGCCGGTCGAGATCGCCTTTTCGATTTCGTCGATCATGACAACGCAGGGCGACATTGCATCAATCTGCTTCAACGCTTTTCGTAACGCCGCCTCGGTCTGGCCGACGAGCGAACCCATCAAGGCTCCGATGTCGAGTACCAAGGTTGGGCGGTGGACGCTGTATCCAAGTCGTTTTGCGAACGCCGACTTTCCAGAGCCAGACACGCCGAGGAGCATCACGCCCTTCGCTTGTTCCTTGCCTGAGTTCGACAAAGCCCGGTTGCAAAACTTGGTCAGATTGTCCAGTCCACCGAGACAGGGGATTTCGCCCCGATACAATCGAAGAGCCGACGATTGACGCAACATGTTTGCCTTCAATTGCCAAATCGGTTCCGGTAAGAGCATGTCGTGTTCGATCATCGACAAAGAGAACGCCCCCTCTGCTTCGAGTCGAGTCATTCCGGCAGCGGCTTCGATAACGCGGCGGGTGTTCGGCTCGTCTGGGAGTTCTCCGGCGATTTCCGTTGCGATTTGTCGAAGCTGTTCTTTGTCGGGAAGCGGATGCTCCAAAACGATGAAGAGTTTCTCAAGCTCGGCGGGAATCTGGACGATGGGAGCCAGAACGATGAAGAACGTCCGAGACACCTTGCCGTTCTGGATTTGCCGCTCCAACGCTTGAATGATCTCGATGGAACCCAGAAACCGATGGAAGTTCCGCAGGACGACGAGCATGGGCGTATCGCCCTGTCTCGTCGCCGATGAGACCGCCGAGAGCGGATCGCCCATCGAAATATCCCAAGTCGTCATGTTCCAGTTTTCGTTACGACACATGGTTTCGATCTCTTTGATCGCTTCATCCGATTCGAAGGTTTCGATCCAGAGGCCGCTGAAACACGCGGCGATGTAATTGCACAAGGTTTGAGTCAACGAGTTCATTGACGCACCTCCATTTGTTGAGTGTGATTGTTGTTGACAAAATACTCCGGTTTGAACTGCTCCGTGGTCTTTTGACCGAGAGCGTTTTCGATGAACTTCGAGGCGTCTTTGCAAGACTGCCCATCGAACCCATGTGTTTCGACTTTGGTTTTGCCGTTCGGGGCGATGATCAGAGTGATCGTTTTCATGCAACACCTCCCATGTTGACGGTGAGTTTGACGGAACCATCGCCGAGCGGTTGCTCGACGATACTGTACCCTTTGCGTCGGGCTTCGAGCGTGGCCTTTTCGATACAGTAAGTCTGCACGAAGCGATCGAGATGTTTTTGCTCTCCCCAAGCTCCGCCGAAGTTATCGTACTTGATCTCGCCAGTATCGAGGACGCAGACGACGGGAAACAGCCAATCGGGGAGCGCAACGAGAATTCCTTCGACTTCGGTCTCGAACAGCGAGGCTTTGCCGTGGACGGGTTCTTTGAGATTCAGTCGACGACAAGCCGACCGAATGGCGTCGAGATCGCGGACCTCGACTTGGATCGTGACAATGTGGGACATTTTGCCTCCAACGCCGACGCCTATGGCGTTCGGCTAAACGGGAAATGAAAAAGTCCCGGTATCGGACTGTCGCACGGCGCGGCGATCCGGTAGCGGGGCAATGAAAAACGAAGCTTCTCTTAATCGTTTCTCATCAAGGGTTTATAACGCAAAACACATCGATATTCACGTAAAAAACGGTCTTGTCTCGCGTCGCAAAAAATTACAGTGATTCTTGACGCCGTTGGTCCACTCTGCTACCCTTAACGGTGGATGTCAAGATTTCCGGCCGGAAATTTTTCATTCGGAGCTTCCGCTCCATTGAATTCATCCGCTCCCGTTGGTCGTTTGCTCGAACGTGCATCACGATTGACGGTTACAATTAGTTCCTCGCTGTTTCAAAAGAACAGCGCTTTAAGTCATTGTTATTTCGCATCAACTGGCCGTTGAGAGCTTCGGCTCTTAAACCTGAGATTGCAATTGGCTGGCGCTCTCCGTACGGGAGCCCGGCCGGTTGTCTCAGGTACCCCGGCCAGGGTGATGCGGAGCAATTCGGTTCGTGGCTCCTTTTTCTCACGAAACAGAAAAAGAAGCCATGGACCGAGTTGCCGCCCTTAACCGACAGGAGTCCCGGCCATGCAAGATATCGAATCCGTTATCGAGGAGATCGCCTTCAACCTCGACCAATTTCTTCAACTCGTCGACGTTCATCTTGAGCATCTTTCGCAAGAAAAAGTCGCGAAACTGGAAGAACTCCAGCCGCTGCTTGCCGACGCCGACACCCCGCCGGGAGTCCTGATCGCCGCCCAACTTGCCGCTCTACGCCGGTCGTACAATCACGACCAGTTGAGTAAGGTTCGGCACTTCCTCCGTCTCGGGCGTGAATCCGTCGAAAAAATCGACGATCTGCCCTACGTCTGGAATGGTCGATGATTCTTGGGAACTTCGCGTAACTCAAGCAGCGACAAGAAGATGTGTTTGTCGATCAATACATTCTCGGAAATGATATGAAGCCGAAAATCCGCATGGACATCATTTCTTTTCAATTTTCAGATTTTTTTGGATAACGCTCTAACGTTCTTGTTAGTAGGGAGGATGTATGGGAACAAGTGGCCACGTGTTCGCTTCGATTCGAGGGTCACCCGCTATGTCCGGGAGCATCGTTGGCATGAATTTCAACGTTTGGAATCGCAGGACGACGGCTCGTTGCTGGCCGAGTTTTCGCTCTCGGAAACGGAAGAGCTCAAACGCTGGATATTCAGCTTCGGCGGATTTGCGGGAGTTCTGGAACCGAAGGACTTACGTGAGGAAATCGGCAAAGAAATCGGATGCTTACTAAAACGTTACACAAACAATCAACAGGAGACGTTCGAATGACAACACGGTTTATCTTTAGGTGTCGTACATTATTGCTTGGAGCGGTTTTACTCTTTTTCGCTTCAACAATCCTTATGGCTGATGAAGAATCTGATACCGCCAAGTTGCCGGAATTCAATGAGGGAGACAAAATCTACTTCCGCATTTCCGAGAGCCATATCGAGGATGCCGACAATGGTGTGCTTGTCGATCCGATTGTCAAAGTTTTCGAACTCAAGGAAAAGTCCCACACATCCTTGAATGCCGATGATTTTCTCATCGTCGACAATCCGGGGTTCCAATATCAGATCGACGCTCAAAAAGACAAAAAGGCGAAATCGTTTCAGGTTGTTGTGTTCCAGGCAAAAGACATTCTGTCCGAATTAAAGGAGAATACTAAAAAGCAACCTGAAGACCGTTCGAAATGGACGACGACCGTTATAAATGGTAAACATCGAATAACGCTGGCATTCACGGGAATTCAACGTTTTTATCAACTTGATGGCGTCGATATTCCTAAAGGATCGTCTCTTCATTTCAAACCTCCCTATAAAGACAAAACAACCACTCCCTGGCTGTGTGTTTGTATCGATCGGAACGGCATTCCCATGCGTCCAAAAGGATGGAAAAGCGAAGGCACAAAAAGTAACAGTGCCGGTTGGACCGCGACATTTCCGGCTTCAAAAATGAATGAATGGGAAATTCGTGAATGGAGCGATGATGAATACATGATTCGTCTTCGCGATATCAATACGACTTTTTATGAAGTCTCTCTTCTTGGCGTTCCCGAAATACGTGGGAACGATTTCAGGGAAACGATCTATGAAAAACTCGGTCCTGACGAAGATAAAACCACGGCAGTCAAATTTCGTTTTTCACCGATCAAACAGAAATAACGCCGAAGGAGTCCTACAATGACCAAAAACAGATTATTTATCGTTTTATCAATCGCAACGCTAATCCTGGTATTCGGCCTGTATCTGTTTCCCGATGGCAAACGTAACGATGCGTCTCCAAGCGTAACGGGCGCCTCTCATGGTGATGAATCGGAACAGATCGTCGAAATGTTCCAGAAAGGATTGCGGATCAACGCGACGAACAATCCCGACTTGGCCGGTGCTGACGCCTATGGAGCGGCGCTGACCCAGATCGCCCTTGAACGTCTTGTCGAATGCCCTACGGCAGCCCCGAGAATCAAAGCGGCCTTTGCTTCCCACATCGCAGCTTCCCCGCCAATGGTACGTTATACGCAGTGGGGGATTTTTCTCGACTTTCTGGAACGTTCCTTGAATCATTGTCGCGATTCCGAAAACCTGCGGATCGTCTGGCAGGTTCGATCCAATGTCGGCGATGAACGGAATCGAATCGCCCTGGAAATCGCGAAGGAAGCCGAAACGTTGTTGGATGCGTATATCGGAAACTTGAAAACGCCTGGAAACACTGATTCAAGTCTCTCCCCGACGGCTCCGTCGCTTACGCCGGATGAAAACTTGTCCGACATGCTCGATTTCTTGTTCGATGAAATGGACACGACGGACAATACCGATGAAAAAATCAAAGGTGAAATCGCGAAGATTCGAAACAAAGCCGCTGAAATTGTTCAGTATTTCGATAAAACCCGCGAATCGGAAGTCGTCCGCTTGGAACAATGTCTCGAAACGGAAAAGCGGAAAGACATCAGCCCGGATGGAACGGACGCATTCGTTCCCGAACGGAACAAGGACAAGGAAGGGGAGTGGAAAACAGGCCCTTATCAGCAATTGATGGAGGCGACCTTGGCGCTCAACGGCTCGCTCGAAAATTCCCCTTCGTCTTATTGGAACAAATATCTTGATACGGAAACAGCCGATGCCGTACAGGATGTCCGGCCACGTTTGGCCAAGGTGTTCGAAGAAACACGTCGCATGCAGGCCATTCGTTACAATCTTTGGGCGACCCGTCGACTTTCGAATAATGCGACATTGGACACGATCACTTCGATCGACGCCGGATTATTGACGTCGGCAGTCGTCGGCCTGTATCAGGAAAAGGAATCCGAACTCTTGAAGAAGAACGATGATCCGACGCAAAGGACATTTCAAGTACGAAAACTGCTCCTGACGGTCAAGGCGGGACTCAACGCATTTTAACCGAAAAATCCAAGATGTGGAACCATTCTCATGACAAAAATATTCAACACTGGCTTTATGATTGCGTCGTCGTTGTTTTTCGCAATCATATTATTGCCGCAGGCGGTTCAGGCCCGCTCCACCAATTCTTTTTTAATTGGAGAATACATCAAGAACCCGACGAGCCTGAAATTGAGTCGGGAAAAAATTTATCTAAAAACGATGGGAAAGCCGAGCGCGAAAGCGATACACAATTCGCAAGGTGATTTCGCGACCTATTATAATCGACGTGGACCGGCCAACGTGACCGGCAAGGCGTTCGAGGCGAGAACGGCGATTCGTATCAATCGTGCTTTACAAAATGCCGGCAACGAAAATCGGCTCATTATTACGGCGCTTGAAAAAAGGCCGAACGATGTCTCCGACCTGGCTCTCCTTACACCGAAAGGACAAGTACTGGAGAGGTACCAGTTGAAAACAGGCATAAAGACGGCGAGAAAGGCCGTTTTTGATTCGAAATATGCCGACATGAAGATCGTGACGCCGCCGGATCATCTGCGAGAGATCAAGAGAGAACTGTCAAAACAAAGGAACAGGGCGTTCGCCCGTAATAAACCTCTGTCTCCTTACTGGCAAACAATGGATCAGGCCATCCGGGAAGGTCGGTTAACGGACCAGATAGCAGGTTTGCGTGTTCCCAAATATACAGAAGTTCAAGCTTCCGGCAAATACTACCTGGAAAAAGCCTTCGCGAAACAGTTGGAGGAGATGAACGCCTCACAGCAAAGACTCATTTCCGTCATGACAAAACACACGCCGAAAATGATCCGTAAGACCGGAACCGCAATTGCCCAGGCAATGAAATACGTGGGCCCGCCGCTTATGATCGTCGGCGGTGCCGTTGACATTGGGTACGGAATTCACGAATGGAACGAAGCGGACCGTCGATTGTCGGCGGGAGAATTGGATGAGGATATTTATTACGTCAAAAAACATGTCGCCGCTTCTCAAGTTTTTGTCGGAACGGCTACCATCGTCGGTTCGACGGTCGTCATTCTCAATTCTACCGGAATGACATTGCTCGCCACCCCGGAGCCGATTGTGACAAAAATTGCCGGTGTCGTTGTCTTTGCCGTCAGCGTCGGATTTGTTGCGACGGATTACGCACTGGAACGAATTCAAGGACAACGGATCGAAGCCAAACGTGAGCTGTTAAAGCATATCGACGAAAAAGCCCGACAGCGAATCGTAATCGATCAACTCCAGGAAATGGCGAAAAATCCGTTCGTTCCGCTCGTTTGACGGAAACACCTGAATTTGCCGCGTTCCAACTTCGGCCTCGCCCGACAGGCATGAGAAAATATGAGTTTGAAATTCCATTTGAAATACCGTGTTACAACAATCGCCTTGGCGCTTCTATCCGTCTTGGTTATCGCTCCGGCATTGGGGCAGAACAAGTACAAGATGGGTACCGAGGATGCTCTCAAACTCTTGAAATCGATCGAGGAAGTCGAACTGTTTTATCAGCAAACATCCATGGAGTTCCAGCAGCTTGGAAAGGAATTGGAGAAAGAAAGCGATGCCCGAAAAGCCATCGCCAAACTCGCGAACGCCTGCTGTGTAAAAATTCTTCGTCTGAGTAAAACCGACGACGACCGAGTCAAAGGCTATAAGCTGAAACTCACTGGCTTGAAAATACTGATTGATGACGGAAATCCGGATGGAGTCGTTCAAACTCAAAGCCTGATCAAAGATTTACGGAAGAAAAAAGGGTTGGAAAAATCGGCTGAAGCGGCCGAATACCTTCTCTTTATGGCCCGAATCAAGATGGTCGATCCGGAAAAAATGACGTCCAAGGGATTCGATGCGTTCATGCAGGAAACGGGAAAGCAGCTGAAATACGAATCTCTCGTCGACAACTATCCTGAAATTGTCACGACGGTCATGCGGACGACTCAACGAATTGCCAAGACGCAGAATACGCCCCAACTGATCGACAAAGCCGGGGAAACATTGACCACTTTATTGAAAAGCGGATCGATAAATGAAGAAACAAGGAACAAATTACTCTTTGCGATTAAAGGATACTGCTGCCGCGGAGTCGGAAAGCCGATGGATTTGTACGGGAAAACGATCGACGATCGCGATTTCGATTGGTCGGCCTATCGTGGAAAAATCGTCTTGGTCAACTTCACCGCCTCATGGTGCGGCCCTTGCAAAGCGGAATTACCGGGTATGTTCGACGCTTGGCGAAAATATCGGGATCAGGGTTTCGAGATCGTTTCCGTCGGTGTGTTCGATTCGAACGATAAACTGAAGGAGATGATTTCCAGCAAGAATATTCCGTGGACGTTTCTTTCGGAGGCGTCGACGAAAAAGGCCGACCAAGAATCCCTGGCTTCGCGGTATGCCATTCGAACCATCCCGGTGATGCTCCTGATCGACCGTGACGGTAAAATTATTTCCGATGAAGTTCGGGGGACCTCGCTTGAAGAACGTCTTTCCGAAATTTTTTCCCAATAAACGTCTCTCCTCAGAGGCTGTTTTATCGCCATACGTTTCCATGAGATTGATTATCACATCCTTACTGTTTGCATGCATTTGTTTATGTCCGATGACGGAAGTGTCGGCTCAGGATCGGATCAGCGCCGAATTTGCTAGAACCGTACAAAAGTATCAAACGGAAATGGAGAGTTTGGAACGTTGGTCTAAAGCGAAAGGTTTGAATAAGGATGCGGCGTCGATTCGTGAAGGAATTATTCCGCAAGACACCGGAAAAATCTATGTCCCGTGTTTTTCCGAGCATGCGGACATATTGGAGCCGGAAAAAGGAATGCTCCGATCGTTGCCTCGGGAATATCTTTCATATCTTGAATCGGCCGCCAATAAGAAACCGGATATGCCGCCGGAAAAAACCTTGAAGGATGCCGAAATCGTCCGGTTACGTATGATATTTTTGCGGAAGGATCAAAGTCGCCGTCTTTACGCTCTTGCGAAACAGGCGGCGAAAAACAGACAGGGGGCCTTGGGGATACGCATCGCATCGTATGCTCTCCATGCCGATCCCGACCATCCTCAGTTACGAAAATTATTCGGATACGTCAAGTATCAGGACACCTGGCGAACGCCGTGGGAGGTCGAAAAGTTCAAGCGGGGATTTGTCGATCATGAAAAATTCGGTTGGATTCCGAAAGAACATGTCGCCAAATATGAATCGGGAAGTCGGTACTCCGATGGAACATGGATCAGTGCGCAAGAAGACGCAAAGAAGCATGCCGATTTGAAGAACGGTTGGATTATCGAGTCAGAACACTTTCACATCACAACGAGTCATTCGCTGGAAGATGGTGTTATGCTACGTCGTCGCTTGGACGAAATGTACTTTTGCTGGAGCCTGTTATTTTTCCGTTACCTGAAGAGCGATTTGGCCTTGTCGCAAATGATCACGGACACGCTTCCTCCAGGTATTTCGTTGATGCAACACAAGGTCTTCCTCTGTCGCGATGAGGCCGAAATGCGAAAAACGACAGGAAAAGAGAAAATCTGGGGCGTCTATATGAATAGTCGAAATGCGAGTTACACTTATTCCGGGAGCGATCTCCAAGCACGGCACAATGCGAGAGGGGTCATGACCCATGAGGTTACCCATCAGCTTTTTGCCGAAAGAAGAACGGAAAATGTGAGTTACGGTTCGAGATGCAATTTTTGGATCGTAGAGGGTGTTGCCATGTTCATGCAATTTATGAGACGCGAAGGAACGCTGTTCGTTCTCGGCGATTACGACGGCCCGTTCTTACGCAAAAAAGAAAAATCGGAGAATCAATTTTATGCGATACCGACCTCGAAGATGATTGAGCTGAAAGCGAATACCTGGTCGAAGGGCGAAAATCCTCCCTACAGGCAGGCGGCCGGAATCTTTCAATGTTTGATGCACGCTGAAGACGGAAAATACCGTGATCGATTGATCGTTTATCTTTGGATGGTTTACCACGGGCAAGACGATCCGGAAACCTTTGAAAAACTGATGAGTATGACTCCGGACGAATTCGACACCATTTACAAAAAATACATTTCCTCACGCTTGTAAACGTAAGAACTGAAAGTTGTCGCTCTCATCGCCCCTGAAATCGAGAGCGGCAGGCGAAAGCCGGGAGGGGGCGGCAGCCGGACCGGTTGGGAGCGAGCTCCTCCCGATGGTCCGGTTTTGTTTGATACGTACTTGAAATCGGCGGCGATTTCCGACAAAATGATTCCATGTGCGATTCATGCCCTTCACAAGAAATCCTGAAACAGTACGTCCATGCCGACTTGCCGGAGCAAGAAGCGGACAAAATCGGCACGCATATCGCTCGATGCCCCTCTTGTCGAATCTTCGTTGAATGTATCGAGCAGCAATCCGGAGACACGTTCCTGAAAAAACTGCGGAATCATACTCCCGTCTCGTCCGGTGTCGCTGATATGCCGAGCCGGATCGGTCCATACAAAATTCTGGAGCGGATCAGCGAAGGTGGGATGGGAACCGTTTATCGTGCTTTTCAGGACTCCCTCCAGCGTGAAGTCGCCTTGAAGGTCGTCAGGGGTTCGCGACTCGATTCTCCGGAAGTTCTCGGACGGTTCAAGCGGGAGATACTCGTCGCAGGACAGCTGCAACACCCCAACATCGTTCAGGCTTACGATGCCGGAACCGACGGCAAAACATTGTATTTCGTCATGGAGTTCCTCCATGGACGGGATTTGTCGGACGTTATTCGGCACGAAGGTGCATTGCCGTTTTCCAAGGCTTTGTCCTATGTCAAACAAGCCGCCGTCGGTCTCGCCCACGCTCACAAGGCGGGGATCGTTCACCGCGACATCAAACCGTCCAACCTGTTTCTGACCGACGACGGGATCGTCAAATTGCTCGACCTCGGTCTGTCTTGTTCGATTCAGCCGAAGACGGAAAACGCGGAAACAACCCGCACCGAAGTCGGCCAACTCGTCGGCAGCCCGGACTTCATGGCTCCGGAGCAAATTCGTCACGGAAAAATAGATCCCCGCACCGACATTTATTCGCTCGGTTGTACGTTTTATTACCTCTTGACGGGAGAGCCGCCTTATCCGACGTCGAGGCATTCAACTCTCGCGGAAAAAATCGCCGCCCATTTGCATGTGCCGTTGCCAAGGCATCCGAACATCGGCCCGATCGCTCAGACGCTGATCGAAAAAATGACTGCGAAAAATCCGGAAGAGCGTTTTCAATCGGTCGAGGAACTGCTCGCGGCACTGGAAAATTCGCATGTCCGTGAGTTTTCACTTCGTCTTTCGAAACCTTTGATCCTCACGTTTATTTGTGCGTTTATTTTTGCGGCGATTGTTCTTTTTGTCATCAATCGCCCGAAAATATTGACTCAATCTGATTTCACGACGACAAAACAGGAGCCGGTAAAGCAGGGGTTGACGAAGGATGAACCCGTGATAGATGAACCGATGAAGCTGGAACCGATTCGAACAACCATTCCAACGGCGGAAACAACATCGGAGGGTTTTCGCATCAGAGAGACGGGCGAATTGATCCCCTTTCCTGTTCTGTCCGATATTCCGAAACTTGATCGCAACGAAGATGTTCCGGAAATCAATCCACGAAGTTTGATGAATCGCGACAATAACGTCCAAAAAAAATGAGTGGTCTCGCTCTATTCCTCCAAAACCCAGGCCAATTCTTCTTTGAGCCGCTGGAGGACTTTGAATTTCGCTTGCCGTATATTTTCCGGCGTCATTCCCAACTCTTTTCCCATTTCAACGGCGGTTTTGTTTTCGAACACCATTCCCTTGAAAGCCCGCACCCATTCCGGACAGAAATCGCGTTCCATCACCTGGCAACCGCAGTCATAGATTTCCTGCTCCTCTTCGTTTTGATCTTCCGCAGTGGGAGCGGCGATTCGTTGGAGAATCTCGTCCTGTGTCGCTTGGGGAATTCGATCCTGCTCACGGAAATAATCGACAGTGACATTGGAAATGATGCGACGTAACCACTTTCGAAACGATCCTTTCCGCTGTCGCTGAAATTCGCCGATGTTTTCGTACACTCGCAGGGAAACTTTCTGCGCGATGTCGTCTTTATCGACTTGCGATAGCCCGCTGCAAATTTTCTTGACTCTCCGGCGACAAAAAGCGTCGAAGCTCTCCCAAGCCTTACCGTCCGGCTGCTCGCCTCCCAGCCGTCGAAGCAGCGAGGTCGAAGTGGTCAAGTCGGTGGCAAATTCATGTTTATTCGGTTCCATGCCGATATTTTACCCATTTTGAGGGAAAATAACAGCGAGGGAACTTTTTTCGAATTGTTGCTGTCCCGATTGTAGTTCGGCCAGTTCGTGAAGAATCATATGTTGTCACCCTCTACTCATTGCGATTCAGCATCAGTCTGTAAAACAAGATAAGACGTTTTTTGTTTTTGGTTAACGGGATTTCGCTCCTATTCATACAAGGCAAATGCATGTTTTCATGTTATTCACTTGGCGGGAACCAAAAAAATTGTCAGGCGACAAATTTTTTTGCGTCACAACTGGCTTTTTTCATAAGTACTCGCTTACTTGAACCATTTTGTTGTCAGTTTTGAGTGTTTTAAACCCCTCGCTCGTTTGGCACGGCCTTTGCTTCTCTAAAATCGGAGTCGGTCGAATCCTTTGGAAGGGTGATTCCAGTCCACGTGACAATGACACGAAATTTCTGTCAGGATTGCAATTTTCGGGTATTTCGATTACACTTTCGAAAGATAAAAAAGGTTAAAAAGACAAGAGCCGTAAAGCATTTGCGGAAAAATTGTCCTTGGCATAACAGGCTTCCGATCGAGACCAGCGGCTTTGGCTTGTCGAGTGGCAACTCTCAAATTCATCAATATTCAGGACAAATCGAATGGCCGTTAAAAAATCGGAAATCTACGGAAAACTGTGGGATTGCTGCAATGAACTTCGCAGCGGGATGGACCCCAGCGAGTACAAAAACTACATCCTGGTCCTCCTGTTCGTCAAATACGTCAGCGACAAGTACGCGGGTAAACGCCATGCCCCGATCACCATTCCCGAAGGCTCCTCGTTCAAGGACATGGTCGCCCTCAAGGGACGCTCGGGGATCGGCGATGCGATTAACAAGAAAATCCTCGCCCCTCTGGCTCGCGAAAACGGTTTGGACAACATGCCGAATTTCAACGATCCGAAGCTCGGAACCGACCAGACCCAGGTCGCGACCCTGACGAAGCTGATCGCGATTTTCGAGAGTCCCGACCTTGATTTCAGCAAAAATCGCGCCGAGGGGGACGATATTCTCGGCGACGCCTATGAATACCTGATGCGAAAATTCGCCGTCGACAGCGGCAAGAGCAAGGGCCAATTTTACACTCCGGCGGAGGTCAGTCGGGTCATCGCCCAAATTCTCGGCATTCGCAAGGACAAAACGACTCCTCAAACGACCGCCTATGACCCGACTTGCGGTAGCGGCTCCTTGCTCATCCGGCTGGCGGAGGAAGCCAATGCTCCCATCACCCTGTACGGGCAGGAAAAAGACGGAACGACCGCCGGCCTTGCCCGAATGAACATGATTCTCCATGACCGCGCCGGGGCGGACATTCAGAAGGAGAACACGCTCACCACGCCGATGTTCAAGTCGGAAGACGGAACCTATTTGAAAACCTTCGATTACGTCGTCGCCAATCCGCCGTTCAGCGACAAGAGCTGGAAAACCGGCATGGACGAGACGAACGAGTTCGGACGATTCACTCCTTACGGCACGCCGCCCGCGAAGCAGGGGGATTACGCCTATCTGCTGCACATCGTCGCCTCGCTCAACAAAAAGGGCAAAGGCGCCTGCGTCCTGCCGCACGGGGTTCTTTTCCGGGGAAACGCCGAGGCGGATATCCGGAAAAAGCTGATTGAGAGCCGACTCATCACGGGAATCATCGGGCTCCCGGCGAACCTGTTTTACGGGACGGGCATCCCGGCCTGCATCGTCGTGCTCGATCGGGCGAACGCCGCCGCGCGCATCGGGATTTTCATGATCGACGCCGGAAACGGGTTTATCAAGGACGGCAACAAGAATCGGCTCCGTGAGCGGGACATTCACCGGATCGTCGACGCGTTCACGAACCGGAAGGATATCGACAAATTCGCCCGAATGGTTCCGCTGGAGGAAATCGAAAAAAACGAGTTCAACCTGAATATTCCGCTGTACATCGACGCACAGGAGCCGGAAGACAAGCAGGACATCGAGGGACACCTCCACGGCGGCATTCCGAAGGAAGACGTCGACGCTCTCGGCAAGTATTGGGCCGTTTATCCAAGCCTGCGGAAAAAGCTTTTCAAGGCGAACCGTTCCGGATACGTCGACCTTGCCGTGGACGAGACGGAGGTCAAGGCGACGATCTTTGAAAACGCCGAATTTCAAGCCTTTTCCGACGAAATGACCGAATGGTTCGACGCATGGCGGAAAAAAACGAGTGCGAAACTGAAAAAACTCGAACCCGGTTTTTCGCCGAAACACCTGATTCTCGACTTGGCCGAGGGACTGCTCAAGCATTACGAAGACAAGCCGCTCATGGATCCTTACGCGGTGTATCAACATCTTTTGGATTACTGGAACGAAACGATGCAGGACGACTGTTATCGTCTCTCCGCCGACGGCTGGGTCGCGAAACCGGAGCGGATTCTCGAAACGAAGGTCAACAAAAAAACGGGCAAGGAGACGACTTCCGACAAAGGCTGGCTTTGCGATCTCGTCCCGAAGGATATTATTGCTCTAAAATTCCTTTCAAAGCAGGCTGAGAAGATCGAGGCGATGCTGGCGGAACTCGAACAGGTCGAAACGACAAAAAGCGAAATAGAAGAAGAGCATTGTTCCGAAGATGGTCTCTTGGCCGAGTTCGACTCCTTGGCGCAAACGCAGATCAAGGCCCAGATCAAAAAAGTGAAAAACGATCCCGAAGCAAAGGAAGAGCTTGCCTTGCTGGAACGAGTGCTTGAATTGTGCGAGCGGGAATCGGAACTGAAGAAAGCGATCAAAGTGGGGGAGAAAGAACTCGACGAGCTGGCGCTCCAAAAATACCCGCAACTGGACGAGGAGGAAACGAAACGCTTGGTGGTCGACCGGAAATGGCTCGACACGCTCGGCGGGGCGATTCACGGCGAGATGGACCGGATCAGCCAAGCCCTGGCCCGCCGCGTACGGGAATTGGCCGACCGCTACGACACGCCGCTCCCGCAGCAGACCGACGAAACCAAATCGCTCGAAAAGAAGGTCCAAAAACACCTCGAAAGCATGGGGTTCCAATGGAAGTAAAAAAAGGATACAAAAAAACCGAAATCGGCGTTATTCCGGCGGATTGGGAACTTGAGGATTTGGATCGTTGCGTAGCGGCTGATTCACCGATCTGCTATGGAATACTTATGCCGGGCAATGATGTTTTGGGAGGTGTTCCGGTTATCAAGGTAAAAAACTTTGTTGGTGGCACCATCAAAGAAGATGAATTGCTTCATACGTCAAAAGAGATTGATACGGAATATCAGAGATCGCGATTATTGCCGGGGGATATTCTTTTATCGATTCGAGGAAGTGTCGGAGAAGTGTGTATTGTTCCGAACTCGCTGGCGGGAGCGAATATTACCCAGGATACAGCTAGCCCGGAAATTTCACACGGTGTTTGAGAGTGAAGGATTCCTCCCGGAGGGAGCGAAATCGTGAAATTTTCATGAAAAAACACGGGTTTTCGACGATCGGCGCACGCCGCCCCCTCCCCCAAAAAGGGTTGCATGACT